>NZ_JBJGZW010000016.1:0-110151 GCF_054050695.1 Blastococcus sp. SYSU D00820 | reverse complement strand
GGCGGCACCGACTACCTCACCTTCTCCATCAGCCTGCCCACCAGCGCCGACAACACCTTCCAGAACAAGACCAGCACCCTGAGCCTGGTCTTCACCGGCACCCAGCGCGCCGCCACCAACCGCTGACGCCCGCAGGCCTCGACGAGATCACCGGAGATCCCGCCATGACCGCCGTCCTCCCCGCCCCGCGGGCAGCGCAGCCCCTGCTCCTGCCCGCGGGCGGAGCGGTCCACCCCGCTCCGGCCCGCCGCCGGCGGCGCCCCGTCCGCGCGGCGCTGCGCTTCACCGCCCGCTGGTCGCTGCGGATGGCGGTGAGCACCGCCGTCCTGGCCGTCCTCGGCCTCGCCGTCGGCCCGCACGTCCTGGACTACCGGACGGCGATCATGGCCACCGACAGCATGGCCCCGAGCATCGACCGCGGAGACGTCGTCGTCAGCACGCCCATCGCCCTGGCCGACGTCCGCGAGGGCATGGTCATCACCTACCGGATCCCCGTCGGCGACCGCCGCGTCGTCACCCACCGGGTCGTGGAGGTCGAGCGCGGCCCCGGCGGCACCGTGACGGTGCGGACGCAGGGCGACGCCAACCGGATGCCCGATCCGTGGACCGCCCAGCTCCGCGGCGACACCGCCTACGCGATGCAGGCCGTCGTCCCCGGCGTCGGCGACCTGGCCGGCGTCCTGAACAGCCCGCCGGTGCGCACCCTGCTCGTGCAGATGGCGCCGGTGTTCCTCTCGGTGGTCTTGCTGATCGCCATCTGGCGGCCCACCCGCCACCTCGACGCCGAGGACGCCCCGGCCGCGACCCGCGCCGGCTGACCGACCCTCCCCGACCCCGTGCTCCGGCGGCTCCCGGCCTCCGGAGCACGGCGCTGTCTCCCCCCGCGCGCGGCCGCGGGGAACGCGCGCCGATCTTGCGGATCCCTTGCGGATCGCGGGCGGAGGGCCTGCGGTTGGCGGCTCAGAGTCGTCTGTGTCGCCGGGACACCCCGCCCCGGCCCCGCCCAAGGAGACACGGACATGAGCAAGGTCGCCCCCCGCAAGGCCCGCACCGCCCGCAAGGTCATCGGTTCCCTCGGCGTCCTCGGCGCCGCCGCCGCCGTCGCCGGCCTCGGCACCTTCGGCACCTTCACCGACAGCACCACCCCGATCAGCACCGCCGTCACCTCCGGCACCGTCAACATCGACCTGGCCACCGCCGGCGCCGCCATCCCCGCCACCACGGGCAACTTCATCCCCGGCGACTCCATGACCCGCGCGGTCACCCTGACCAACAGCGGCAGCTCCGCGCTCTCCTCGGTCACCCTCGGCGTCACCGCCACCACCTCGAGCGTGCTGAACACCGACACCGTCAACGGCCTGCAGCTGAACGTGAAGTCCTGCACCGTCCCGTGGACCCAGGGCGGCACCGCCCAGGCCCCCACCTACACCTGCTCGGGCACCACCGCCGACCTCGGCTCCGGCCCCGTCGTCTCCAACCGCGTGCTCAACGGCCTCAACAGCCTCACCGCCGGCGGCACCGACTACCTCACCTTCTCCATCAGCCTGCCCACCAGCGCCGACAACACCTTCCAGAACAAGACCAGCACCCTGAGCCTGGTCTTCACCGGCACCCAGCGCGCCGCCACCAACCGCTGACCCGTCCGGTCCCCCCGCCGACGCCCTCTCTGGAGACCCTGATGACCGCCATGCTCGCCAGCCGCCCGGCCGCAGCGCTCGCGCTGCGCCCGGCTGCGGAGGCCGCGGCCCCGGCCGCGGCCCCGGCCGCCGGCCGGACCGGCCTCCTCCGCGCCGCGCTCCGCGTCACCGTCCGCTGGGCCACCCGGCTGCTCGTCGCGGTGGCGGTCCTGGCCTTCCTCGGCCTGGCCGTCGGCCCGCACGTCTTCGGCTACCGGACGGCGACGATGCTCACCGCGAGCATGGCCCCGGGGATCGAGCCGGGCGACGTCGTGGTCACCACGCCGCTGGCCGTCGAGGACGTCCGCGAGGGCATGGTCATCAGCTACCACATCCCGATCGACGACCACCGCGTCGTCACCCACCGGGTCGTCTCGGTGGAGCACGGCGCCGACGGCAGCGTGGCGGTCCAGACCGCCGGCGACGCCAACGACGCGATCGACCCCTGGACCGCCGTCCTGAGCGGCGACACCGCCTACCAGGTGCGCGCTGTCGTCCCGGGCATCGGCAACGTGATCACCGCCCTGCGCGACCCGCTGGTCAGCAAGGCCCTCGTCTACGGCGCCCCGGCCCTGCTCGCCGCCTGGCTGCTGCTGACGATCTGGCGGCCGGTCGAGGACGAGGACGACGCCGACGCCGACGCCGACGCCACCGACGACGACGCGGACGCGGAGGCCTCGCGATGACCGGCGCCCGCCGCGCGCTGGTCGTCGACGCCGACGCCGGCCACCGGAGCCGCCTGGCCGAGCTCCTGCAGCTCGGCGGCTGGGAGGTGCACGAGGCGGGCGACGTCCGCGAGGCCCTGGCGCTGGCCCGGCGGCTGGAGCTGGACCTGGTGGTGACCGACCTGCCCGAGCACTCCGGGGACGGCCCGGCGCTGCTGCGCCGCCTCCGCCTCGTGGGCTCCCGGGCCCGGCTGCTCGCCGTCGCCGGCAGCACCGGTCCGGAGGAGCGCGCCGCCGCGCTCGCCGCCGGGGCCATCGCCTGCCTGCCCAAGCCCGTCGGCGCCGACGTCCTCCTGCTGTTCCTGCTGGACCGGGTCACCGCCCCGGCGGCGACCACCGGCGGCACGCCCGACCCCGAGGTGGGCGCCGACGTGATGGACCGGCTGCAGGACCTCTACGCCGGCGCCCTGGCCGACCGGGTGACCGCCATCGCGGCAGGCGCCCGGGCAGGGGACGTGGCGGCACTCGCCCAGGCCTCCACCACCCTGGCCGGGACCAGCGCCCAGCTGGGCCACCAGGCCGTCGCGGACGTCTGCCAGGCGATCGCCCGCGACGCCCGCCGCGGCGTCCTCGCCCACCACCTGGTGCGCGAGCTCCGCTCGGTCGCCGGCGCCTGAGCCGGCGCTCCACGCCCTTGCGCTGATCTTGCGGTTGCCGTGCGGATCCCCTGCGCTGCGGGCGGCAGAGTCGTCCCTGTCGCCAGTGGTCCGCCCCCCGGGGCACCGGCGGCAGGAGGAGAACAGATGCCCCCCGAGCACCGCCCCGACGTCCCCCGCCGAACCGAGGAGGAGATCGCGAGATGAACCGCACCCGCCGCGCCTTGCTGGTCCTCGGCACCTCGGTCGTCGCGGTCGTCGCCGCCGCTCTGCCGGCACAGGCCCAGTTCAGCGCCAGCCGAGCACTGCCCGCGACGAGCGTCACCAGCCTGACCGTCGCGCCGCCGACCCAGGTCCGGGTCGACACCTCGTGCATCACCACGACGACCACGATCAAGCGCACGTACGAGCGGAACCCCTACACCGGAGCGACGTGGCAGGTGGCCTACTCGCAGTCGTCGAGCACGGCGTCGAGCAGGACCAACGTGGAGAGCGACACGACGACGACCGCCTCCGGTCCGGGGGTCAACCAGTACACGACGACGCAGACGATCAAGGACACCGAGATGTTCGCGACCCTGCGGTGGTCGCCCAGCACCACCACCCGCGGCGTCAGCGGCTACCGCATGACCGCCTTCCTCAACAACGGCTGGTCGGTCGACATGGGCGACGCCGCCGCCACCGACACCTCGATGACCGGCCAGTACGACGCCAGCGTGGTCAACTACGCCGCCCAGCTGTCGATGGTCACCCTGACCTCCTACGGGTGGACGGCCACCTCGGCGCTCAGCAACCCCGTCCGCTGCTGACCCGGACGCTGCTGACCGGGACGCTGCTGACCGGGAACGCGGAGGGGCCCGGACCTGGGATCAGGTCCGGGCCCCTCCGCGTTCCCGGCTCCGCCGGCCGGCGGCCGCTCAGGCGACGAGTCGGTACCCGACCCCGCGCACGGTCTTGATCTCCGGCGAGCTCAGCCCCGCCGCCTGCAGCTTGCGGCGCAGGTTGGACATGTGCGCCTCGACCAGGCGGACGCTGCCCTCCCAGTCGGTCTGCCAGACCTCGCGCAGCAGCGTCTCGCGCTGCAGCACCCGGCCCGGCCGGGAGACGAGGGCGGCGAGCAGGTCGAACTCGGTGCGGGTCAGGTCGACGACCGAGCCGTCCACGCGCACCTCGCGGCTGTCCTCGTCCAGCTCCAGCTCGGCGAGCCGGCGGACGGTGTCCTCGACGGGCGCGGCCGGGGCCGCCGCGACGCGCGGACGGCGCAGCATGACCTGCACGCGGGCCACGAGCTCGCGGGGCGAGAAGGGCTTGGCCATGTAGCCGTCGGCGCCGACGGCCAGGCCGATGAGCAGGTCGACCTCCTCGGCACGCGCGGTGAGCATGAGCACGTAGCACTCGCTCTCCGCGCGGATCTGCCGGCAGACCTCGGTGCCGTCGGCATCGGGCAGCCCCAGGTCCAGGACGACGACGTCGGGCACCGACCGCCGGATCTCGGCCAGCGCCTCGGCACCGGACCCGACCGCCCGGACGTCCAGCCCGGCCCGGCCGAGCACGGTCACGACGAGCTCGCGGATCTCCTCGGTGTCCTCGACGACCAGCACGGAGTTACCCGACACGACTCTTCCTCCCGTCCCCGTGGACGAACGCCCGGCGACGGCGGTCCCGTCACCTGACCGGGTGATCGGCCCCGCGGGGACGGGGCTTGACCGGGGGCGGGCGGCCCTCCCCCCGGAGGGTGAGTCGCGGGGCTCAGACGACCCGGCGGGTGCCCGGCGGCAGGACTCCGCCGGCCAGGAGCGCCGCGGTGGCGTCCTGCAGCGCGGTCAGCGCCGCCCGCTGCGCGTTGGGCCCGGTGGAGACGCGGGCGACGCCGAGCTCCTGCAGCTCCCGGACCGGCGGCGTGGCCCCGGGGACGGCGAGCAGGCTCAGCCGCCCCGGGCCGAGGCCGTCGACCAGCGCCGCGATCTCCTCCCGGTCCACCACCCCGGGCACGAAGACGACGGGGGCGCCCGCGGCCAGGAAGGCGCGGCCGCGGCGGAGCGCCTCGTCGAGCAGCGCACCCCGGTCGGCGTCGGGCGCGGCGAGCAGGAAGACGTCGGTGCGGGCGTTGAGCACCAGGTCGATGCCGGCGTCGCGGCCGGCCCGGAGCGCGGCCTCGACGGCGGCCACCGCCTCGTCGAGCGGGCGCATGCCGTCCTCGAGGTTGGCGCCGACGACGCCGGCCGCGATCGCCCGGCGGGTGGTCTCCCCGGGATCGCCGTAGCCGGCCTCGAGGTCGGCGCTGACCGGCAGGTCGACGGCCGCGGCGATCCGCCCGACGACGTCCAGGTGCAGGTCCAGCGGGATCCGCTCGCCGTCCTCGTAGCCGGCGGCCGCGGCGATGGCGTGGCTGGCGGTGGCCAGAGCGCCGGTGCCCGGCGTGCCGGCCACCACCCGCGCGCTCGCGACGTCCCACACGTTGGCCAGCACCAGCACCTCGGGGGCGGTGTGCAGGTCGAGCAGGGTCCGGGCGCGGTCGGCGAGAGCGGGCATGCCGGCCAACCTACGGTCCGCCGGACGGGGAAACGGGTTCACCCCGCGGAGGCAGGCCGCGCGGTACGACTCAAGACCGGGGTGCTGCCCGTCGATCTCCGGTAGTGCCCGACGAGGGGCGCCACCGGGGCCCGAAGCCCCGCCCAGCAGGAGGACCGCGATGATCGGTCTCACCCGTCGCACGGGGGAACGCTGCTCCGTGCACCCCGACGACATCCAGCGGGTCGAGGCCTGCCCCGACACCGTCGTCTTCCTGCTCGACGGCACCCACTACTGCGTCCGGGAGACCGTCGACCAGGTCATCCGGCGGATCCGCGACGCCCGCGCCGGCGACCTCGCCACCTGCTACGCCCTGGACCGCGGTGAGGACGTCACGCCGCACGCGCAGGTGGTCGCCGAGCTCTACTCCGGCGGGGAGACCCACTCGTTCCCGGTGAGCTGGCGCCACTGACCTGCGTTTGACGGGTGACATCGAACGGTGTCACATGGAGCCGTGGGTGCTCCCGACACCGCGGTCGACGCGGTCCTGGCGATGGACGGCCTCAGCCTCATCGCGACGGCCGGCTTCTTCGTGCCCGCCGCGGTCCTCGTCGCCGTGGTGACCGGCGCGGTCGTCCGCGACCGCCGGCTGCGCGCCCGGGAGAACGCCGAGCTCGACGGCGCGCACGAGCGGCTGGACTGAGCCGCGCTCAGCCCTCGTCGGCGGCGGCTGGGGGTGGGACGGCGAGGCCGGCCTCCAGGGCCGCCTGCACCCGCGCGGCCATCTCGGTGCGGAAGCTGGCCAGCACCGCCTGCGCCGCGGCCGGCTGCAGCCGGGCGACCAGCTCCCGGATCCGGTCGAGCTGCTCCGGCGGGGCGCCGGCCTCCAGGAACCGCTCCCAGCCGGACTCGAGGAACATCGAGACGTAGATGTCGGCGATCGCGCGCACGTGCTCGGCCACCCGGGCCTGCGCGGCGATCAGCGCCGAGGGCGGCACCCCGATCTCCACGACCTGCAGCCCGGCGGTCAGCAGCGAGGGGTCCAGCACGCGCAGCAGGCCGTCGTCCAGCCGCTCCACCAGCCCGAGCGCGACCAGCTCGTCGACGACCTGCGGATCCGGGGCCACCCCGGCGCGGGCGGCCAGCGCCTCCGCCGAGAGCACCTCGGACTCCGGGGGCAGCCAGGGCGAGAGCAGCGCGCGGTGCAGCGCCAGCGTGGCCGAGCTGCCGGCCTCCGGCGCGTGCGTGAGCGTGCGCTCGATCATCCCCAGCGAGTAGCCCTCGGCGAGCATCTCCCGGACCAGGAGCAGGCGGGCGACGTGCTGGCGGCCGTAGTAGCCGGTGCGGCCGACCAGGCGCGGGGGCGGGAGCAGCCCGCGGGCGGCGTAGGCCCGCACGTTGCGCACGGTCATCCCGACGCGTGCGGCGAGCTCGTCGACCGTCAGCTCACGGTCGACGTCGTCCTCCGGGGCGCCCGGTGCCGCGACGGTCAGCTCGCCCACTCCCTCTCCCACTCGAGGACAACGGTACCGCTGCGTCCGATGTACCAGTTGGCGATGTCACGTAGATGGGTGTTCCATGACGGGCGTGTCGTCGTCTCTGGGATCCGTGCTCGCCGCCGACAGCCGTCCCGCCGGAGGGGCCGCCCTCGGGGAGGTGCTCCTGGCCACGGCCATCGGCTTCGGCCTGACCGCCGTCCTCCTCGGGCTGGTGTATCTGCACCGCACCCGGCGCACCACCGTGCTCACCCGCGTCGGCACGCGGCTGGGCAACGCCACCGGCGTGCCGCCGTGGGTGGCCCTGCCGACGATCCTCACCACGATCTCGCTGCTGGTCGCGCTGCTGGGCATGCTCTGGGACATCGCCCTGCACATCGGCGTCGGCCGCGACGAGGGGCCGCTGGCCAACCCCGCGCACTACCTGATCCTCTTCGGGCTGTTCGGCGTCTTCGCCGGCGGCGTGCTCGCCTGCGCCATGCCGCTGGACGAGGAGCCCGGCCCCGCGTCGGTGCGGTTCGTCAAGGGCTGGCACGTGCCGGTCGGCGGCATCCTGCTGGGCGCGGCCGGCTTCTACGCGCTGCTCGGCTTCCCCCTGGACGACGTCTGGCACCGGATCTTCGGCCAGGACGTCACGCTCTGGGGCCCCACCCACCTGATGCTCATCGGCGGCGCCGGCCTGTCGATCATCGGCCTGCTGGTGCTGGAGATGGAGGGCCACGGCGGCGCCTCCACCGACGACGGCGCGCGCAAGGTCGGCCGCATCGGCCGGTTCCTCCGCCAGGGCTCGGCGATGGGCGGCCTGCTGCTGGGCCTGTCGGTGTTCCAGGGCGAGTACGACTTCGACGTCCCGCAGTTCCGGCTGGTGCTCGAGCCGCTGATGATCGCCGGTGCCGCCGGCGTCGCCCTCGTCGCCGCCCGGATGTGGATGGGCAAGGGCGGCGCGCTCATGGCCACCGCCTTCTTCCTCGTCGTCCGCGGCGTCATCGCGCTGGTCGTGGGCCCCGTGCTCGGCGAGATCTCCCCGTCGTTCCCGCTGTACCTGGGCTCGGCGATCGTGGTCGAGGTGCTCGCCCTGGCGTGGCCGCTGGCCCGCCGTCCCCTGGCCTTCGGCGCCGTCGCCGGCCTGCTCGTCGGCACCGTTGGGACGGCGACGGAGTGGCTGTGGACCCAGGGCACCCAGACCCTGTCGTGGAACCGCGACATCCTCGTCGAGGGCGCGCTCATGGGGCTGGTCGGCGGGATCGCCGGCGGCCTGATCGGCGCACTGCTCGCGCTCGGCCTGCGCCGGCGGCTGCCGCGCCGGGCCGTCGCCCGCGGCGTGCTGGTGGCCTGCCTGCTGGCCATCGCCGGCGGCGTCGCCAACGGCCTGGTGGCCACCGTGCCCGACGACCTCGAGGCGACGCTGAGCATCACCGACGCCACGACCGATCCGCGCACCATCGACGTGACCGTGCAGCTGACCCCGACCGACGCCGTCGACGACCCGGCGTGGGTGCAGATCACCTCCTGGCAGGGGCAGGGCCTGGTGGTCACCGAGCTCGAGCGGATCGGCGAGGGGCGCTACCGCACCACCGAGCCGGTGCCGGCGCACGGCACGTGGAAGACGCTGCTGCGCATCCACGACGGCCGGGTGCTGACCGCCGTGCCGATCTACCTGCCGGAGGACCCGGCCATCCCGGCCGAGGAGATCGCCGCCGACGACGGCGTCACCCGCCAGGCCATCCCCGAGATCGAGATCCTGCAGCGCGAGCGCAAGGACGCCGAGGGCTGGCTGTGGACCGCCTCGAACCTCGTGGTGCTCGCCTGCACGATCGGCATCATCGCCGTGATCTCCTGGGGCGTGGGGCGGTACTCCCGGCGGGGCAGCGAGCGCGAGCGCTTCCCCGACGCCCCCGTCGAGGGCTCGGCGTCGACGCCCACCGGCGCCGGCCAGGCCTGACCCGATCCACCCGAACCGCTCCCGGAGGACGTCCGTGCCCATCCGCCGTGCCCGTGCCGCGCTCGCGCCCGCCGCGCTGGCCGCCCTCGTGGGGCTGGCCGGCTGCGCCGGCACCGCCCCCGCCGAGGCAGGGGGCGACGCGGGCGACACGTCCGCGTCGACCTCGGCGAGCTCTTCCGCCGAGGGCTCGGCACCGGCGACCAGCGCGCCGGCCGGCACCGCGCTGACCGTCGACGTCGCCGGCGGGACGGCCACCGGGGACACCGGCCGGGTGCCGGTGGCCCTCGGCGAGCAGGTGACGCTCACGGTGACCAGCGACGCCCCCGACGAGCTGCACCTGCACGGCTACGACCTGACGGCGGCCGTCGGCCCGGACGCCCCGGTCACGCTGACCTTTCGCGCGGACATCCCCGGCGTCTTCGAGTGCGAGCTGCACGAGGCGGGGACGGTGCTGCTGTCGCTCCAGGTCGGGTGATCGTCCTCGCGCACGGCGTCGGCTCGCGCACCGACCTGCCGATCCCGCTGGGCCTGGCGCTCTACGGCGCCGGCGCGGCGATCCTGATCAGCTTCGTCGTCCTGCTGCTGTTCTGGCGGCGGCCGAGGCTCGGCGACGAGCGCTCGGGCCGCCCGCTGCCCGCGGCGGTGCAGCGCGCCGCCGACAGCAGCGGCGTCCGCCGGGCGCTGCAGGCGGTCGCGCTGGCGGCGGCGGTGCTCGTGGTCGCCGCCGCCCTGGCCGGGCCGGAGGAGACCGCCCGCAACCTCGCCCCCTGGGCCGTCTACGTGACGTTCTGGGTGGGCCTGGTGCCGGCCAGCCTCCTGCTCGGGCCGTTCTGGCGGGTGGTCAACCCGCTGCGCCTGCTCACCCGGCTGCTGCGCCCGCTGGCCGGCCCGCCCCGCGGTGCCGGACGGCTGCCCGCGCTCGGCCTGTGGCCGGCCGCGGTCTCGCTCGCCGTCTTCGTCTGGCTGGAGCTGGTGCCCTCCGGCCGCGCCGACCCGGACGTCGTCGCCGGGTTCCTCGTCGGCTACGCCGTCGTGCACGTCGCGGCCGGGCTGTGGTTCGGCGAGGAGTGGTTCGCCGCCGGTGACGGCTTCGAGGTCTACAGCACTCTCCTCGGCCGGCTGTCCGCGGTCGGCCGGCGGGACGACGGCCGGGTGGTGCTGCGCGCGCCGTGGGACAACGCCATGACGACGCCGGCCGTCCCGGGGCTGGCCGCGATGGTCATGGTGCTGCTGGGCTCGACGGCGTTCGACGGGCTGTCGCGCACGGCGTGGTGGCAGGCCGGGCCGGGCGCGGCGGACGACGTCGTCTCCGGCACGGCCGGGCTGCTGGGCAGCATCGCGCTGGTCACGCTGCTGTACGTGGCCGGCACCCGGCTGTCGGGACGGATCAGCCGGCTCCCCCTGGGCCCGCAGCCCCGGCTGTTCGCCGCCACCGTCGTGCCGATCGCGCTGGGCTACACGATCGCCCACTACTTCAGCCTGTTCGTGCTCGACGGGCAGACCACCTGGATCCTGGCGAGCAACCCGTTCGGGCTGCCCGGGGTCGACCTTTTCGGCACCTACGGCAACGTCGTCGACCTGCGCGCGGTCTCCCCCGACGCGATCGCCTACGTGCAGGTGGGCGGGGTCGTCGCCGGGCACGTGCTGGGCGTGACCCTCGCCCACGAGCAGGCGCTGCGCATCGCCCCGCGGGCGCCCGCGTCCGACCAGCTGCCGCTGGTCCTGGTGATGGTGCTGTTCACCGTCGGCGGGCTGGGGCTGCTCTTCGGCTTCTGAGCGCCGGCCCCGGACTCGTGCGGCGGCCGTCGGCGGCCCGGCCTCAGAAGGAGACGGGCAGCTCCTCGACGCCGTAGACGAAGGAGAGCCGCCGCCAGGCGAGCTGGTCCTCAGGGACGGCGAGGGCCAGGTCCGGGAAGCGCTGGAACAGGCGCGGGAGGACGATGCGCAGCTCCAGACGGGCGAGCTCCGCGCCGACGCAGCGGTGCATGCCGTGGCCGAAGGCCAGGTGCCCGCCGCCCCCGGTGGACCGGGTGGGGTCGAAACGGTCCGGCTCCCGCCCGGCCCAGGCCGGGTCGCGATCGGCGCCGCTGAGGGAGACCGCGACGACGTCGTCCTTGCGGACCGGGCAGCCGAACAGCTCGTGGTCGACCTTGGCGAAGCGCGGGAACGCCACCTGGACGACCGTGAGGTAGCGCAGCAGCTCCTCCACCACGCGCTCCACGTCGGCGCGGGAGCCCTCCCGGACCAGCGCGGCGTGCGCGGGGTCGCGCAGCAGCACCGCGGTGCCCAGGGAGATGGTGCTGGCGGTGGTCTCGTAGCCGCCGGTCACGATGCCGTCGACCAGGCCGGCGAGCTCGTTGTCGGAGATGGCGTCGCCCTCGGCGGCGAGGATGCGGCCGATGAGGCCGGGGCCCGGCTCCCGGCGCTGGCGGGCCACCACGTCGAGCAGCATGGTCTTCTGCTCGGAGACCGCGCCGAGCGTCGCGGCGGTGCCGCCCGTGGCGTCGAAGCGCTGCGTGCCGAGCCGGAGGAACTCGTGGTGGTCGGCCTCGTCGAGCCCGAGCAGCTCGCAGATCACGTCCATGGGCACCCGGGCCGAGATGTGCGCGGCCAAGTCCGCCGGGGATCCCGCCGCGGCGAGGTCGTCGAGCCGCTGCGCGACGATCTCCTCGACCCGCGGTTCCAGTCCGGCGAGCCGGGCCTTGGTGAACTCCGGGGCGATGAGCTTGCGCAGCCGGGTGTGGTGGGGTGGGTCGGCCTGACCCAGCCCGCCGACGTCGGCGGCCGATCCCTCGCTGGAGTCGCGGAACAGGTGCCGCATGTCGTTGCTGTAGCTCTGACCGTCCGCGAGGACGGCACGGGCCTCCTCGTAGCCGGTGACGAGGTGGACGCCGAACCCGAAGGGCATGTCCAGCGTCTGCACGGGGCAGCGGGCGCGCACCTCGGCGAGCTCCGGCACGGGATCGGTGCCGTTGCGCAGCAGCGGCAGCCGCGCGGGCTCGGGCAGGAAGGTCAGCTCCGAGAGGTCCAGACCCTTGCGGCGGATCCGCCACTGCACCAGGCGGCCCAGCAGGGAGGCGACCAGGGCCCGGGGACCACCCCGGCGCCGCGGGGAGCCGGACGCCGCCGCGCGGGTGGCGTGCTCCGGCCGGGAAGGGGAGAGATCGGTCGCGGACATGATTCCTCGTCTTCGGCTTGCAGGAGCGCGTGGGGTGGGCGACCATCCGCCGTCCCCTCACGCCATGTCCTGCCTACCACCCGGGGCCGGAGGAGCGGGGAAGTCGGCGCCCCACTGTCCCCCTCCGGCTCCCGGGACGCTCCCGTCAGCCCCAGACCTCCTCGGCGGTCTCCACGATGAGCGCCAGCTTGGCGATCTGCTCGTCCCTGGTCAGCGCGTTGCCCTCCACGGTGGAGGAGAACCCGCACTGCCCCGACAGCGCCAGCTGCTCGAGCGGGACGAACCGCGCGGCCTCGTCGATCCGCCGCTTGAGGTCGTCCTTGCTCTCCAGTTGCGGCCGCTTCGTCGTCACCAGGCCCAGGACGACCCGCTTCCCCGGCGGCACGAAGCGCAGCGGCTCGAACCCGCCGGACCGGGCGTCGTCGTACTCCAGGAAGAAGCCGTCGACGTCGAGGCCGCCGAACAGCGCCTCGGCGACGAAGTCGTAGCCACCCTCGGCGACCCACGAGGAGCGGAAGTTCCCCCGGCACATGTGCGTGGTCACCGTCAGGCCCGCCGGCCGGTCGGCCAGCGCCGCGTTGATCTGGCGGATGTAGCGCTCGTGCAGGTGCTCGGCGTCGCGCCCCTGGGCGGCGAGCTCGGCGCGCTGGGCCGGGTCGTTGAGGTAGGCCAGGCTCGTGTCGTCGAACTGCAGGTAGGTGCAACCCTGCGCCGCGATGCCCTGGACCTGCTGGCGGTAGGCCGCCGACAGCGCGTCCCAGAACGAGTCCTCGTCGGGGTACACCGCCGGATCGATCGCCGCCGCCCCGCCGCGGTAGTGGACCATCGACGGCGAGGGGATCGTGAGCTTCGCCGTCTGCCCCTCCCCCACCACCGACTGCAGGAACGCGAAGTCGCGCCCGAAGATCGGCTCGCCGATCTCCAGCGGGCCGTCGACGTGCAGCCCGGCGGGCGTGAAGTCGAGCGTGCCGTCGGCGTTCTTGAAGTGGACGACGATGCTCTCGTCGACGACCTTGGTGATGCCGCCGATCGCGTAGATGAAGTCCATGTGCCACGACGCCCGGCGGAACTCGCCGTCGGTGGCCGTGCGCAGCCCGACGTCGGCCTGCATGCGCACGACCTCGCGGATCGCGTCGTCCTCGATGCCGCGCAGCTCGTCGTCGTCGATCGCCCCCTCGGCGCGCCTGGCCCTGGCGTCGAGCAGCTTCTGGGGGCGCAGCAGGCTGCCGACGTGGTCGGCGCGGAACGGCGGTCCGGAGATGTCGCTCATGCCACCAGCCTGGCGGACCCGGCTCCCCGGCGACACCCGTCCGGCCGCGGCACCCCGGGGTCGACGACCCGCCGCAGGTGCCGGACACGACCCGGGCCGCCCTCCCGGAGGAGGGCGGCCCGGTCATCGGGTGGAGCTCACAGAACTCGAACCGCAGGCTCCCGGGCGGCCCGATCGTCGTGTGCGCGGTCGCGGCAGCCCACCGCCGTGCCGCGCGCCCGGTGACCTGCCCGGCGGCGCCTCAGCCCCCCGGACGGAACACGGCACGGACGCAGCCGTCCTCCTTGTCCTTGAACATCCGGTAGCCCTTCGGCCCGTCGTCGAGCGGCAGCACGTGGGTGGCGAGGTGCTCGGTCCGCAGCTCGTCCCGGCTCATGCGTTCGAGGATCTCCGGGACGTAGCGGTGCCCGTGCTGCTGGGCACCGCGCAGGGTCAGCGCCTTGTTCATCACCGCGCCCAGGGGGAACTTGTCCACGAGGCCGGCGAAGACGCCGAGGGTGAACACCGTTCCGCCCTTGCGGCAGGCATAGATCGCCTCGCGCACCGCCGTGGGCCGGTCGGTCTGCAGCCGCATCTGCTGCTTGACCTGGTCGTAGAGGTACTGGGGGCCCGGGTGGTGGGCCTCCATGCCGACCGCCTCGATGCAGACGTCCGGTCCCCGGCCGCCGGTCATCTCGCGCAGCTCGGCGGGGACGTCGGCCTCCTCGTAGTCGAGCGTCTCGGCCCCGATGTGCGTGCGCACCTGCTCGAGCCGGTTGTCGTACCGGTCGATCACGACGACTCGCTCGGCGCCCATCAGCATGGCCGCGCGGGCCGCCATCTGCCCGACTCCCCCGGCACCCCACACCGCGACGACGTCCCCTGCCTGGACCCCGGCCTGGTCCGCCCCGGTCCAGCCGGTGGGTGCGGCGTCGGAGGCGAACAGCGCCCGCTCGTCGGAGACGCCGTCGGGGATGGCGAACGCCCCGTTGTCCGCGTAGGGCACCCGGATGTAGGGAGCGTGGCTGCCCGCCCAGCCGCCCATCGCGTGGGAGTACCCGAAGCAGCCCCCGATCGACTGGCCCCACAGCGCCTCGGTGATCCCCGGGTTGGGGTTGCCGTTGTCGCACAGCGACCACAGGCCCTGCCGGCAGTACCAGCACTGCCCGCAGCCGATGAACGACACCACCACCACGCGATCGCCCACCCGGTGCTTGGTGACCCCCGGCCCCACCTCGGCGACCGTGCCCATGAACTCGTGCCCGAGCACGTCGCCGGCGCGCATCGCGGGGATGTAGCCGCCCAGCAGGTGCAGGTCCGAGCCGCAGGTCACCGACAGGCCGACCTCGAGGATGATGTCGTGGTCGTTGAGGATCTTCGGCTCCGGGACGTCCTCCACGCCGACCTCGTTGACGCCCCGCCAGGTCACCGCCTTCACCGCACACCCGCCCTGGGCGCGACCTTGGTCCACGCCTCCAGGAGCACGCCGCCGGGGGTCGGCGTCCGCTTGCCGTGCGGTGCCGGGTCCACCGCGAGCACCTCACCGACCTCGATGAGCTGCTTGGCACGGCGCAGCGCGGACCGCAGGTCCGCCTGCGGATCGCTGCCGCTCAGCCGGCTGAGAGCGCCGCCGGAGGGCTGGTTGCGCAGTCGGGCCGCCAGTTCCGTCCCCTTGTCGCCGGCCGCCGGGCGGACGCGGACCTCGATCCGGTCGCCGTACTCGGCCAGCGGCACGGGCAGCCGCGCGGTGTCGATGTCGGTCGGCTCGCCCAGCACGGTCACCGCCAGCCACCCGGACGCCGGCCCGCCGACGCCGGCCGGTCGGGCGGCGGACGGGTCGATGGCCGACCGCACCTGGCGGACGACGGTCCCGCCGGCGCGGGCGGCGAGGGACGCGACGCTGCCGAAGGCGGAGGTCACGCCGGACCTCCCGCGGCGGCCGGCTGCGGTGCTCGCGCGAATTCCTGCACGATCCGCCCGCAGAAGGCCGGCAGGTCGTCGGGCGACCGGCTGGTGGTGATGTTGCCGTCGGTGACGACCTCCTCGTCGACCACCTCGGCCCCGGCGTTGCGCAGGTCCGTCCGGATGCTCGGGAACGAGGTCAGCCGCCGTCCTCGCGCGACGTCGGCCTCGACGAGGTTCCACGGCCCGTGGCAGATGCTCGCCACCGGCTTGCCGGACTCGACGAAGTTCCGCACGAACTCGACCGCCGCCGGCTGCATGCGCAGCTGGTCCGGATTCACCGTGCCGCCCGGGAGCAGCAGCGCGTCGTACTCGTCCACCGAGGCCGCGCCGACCAGCCGGTCGACGCCGAAGGTGCCGGCGTCCTCGAGGTCGTTGTTGCGTGCCTGGATCTCGCCGTCGTGGATCGACAGCACCTCGGTCCGCGCGCCCGCGTCGTCCAGGGCCCGGCGGGGCTGCTCGAGCTCGACGCGCTCCACCCCGTCGGCCGCCAGGATCGCGACCCGTCGTCCGTTCAGCTCGCCTGCCATGTCAGGCACCCGCCATCGCCGGGTGGAGGACGACCTTGGTCCAGCCCTCGTCCCGCTTGTCGAAGTGCTCGTAGGCCTCCGGCGCCCGGTCGAGGGGCAGCTCGTGGCTGACGATGAACGACGGCTCGGCCTTGCCCCCCGCGATGAGGTCGCGCAGCTGCCGGTTGTACTTCTTGACCGGCGCCTGGCCGGTGCCGAGGTGCTGGCCCTTGAACCAGAACATGCCGTAGTCGAAGGCCAGCTTGCCCTGCTTGGCCAGCTCGTCGTTGGCTCCCGGGTCCTGAGGCACGAAGACGCCGACGTTGCCTATCTTCCCGGTGAAGCGCACCGAGGCGACCAGCCGGTTCATCGTCAGGTTCGCCTGCTCCTGCCCGTCGGGCTCGTGCGCCTGGTAGCCGACGCACTCGCAGCCGTTGTCCGCGCCCAGGCCCATCGTCTGGTCGAGGACGGCCTGCACCGGGTCGACCTTCGAGTCGTCGATGGCGATCGCGCCGATCGACTCGGCGAGCCGCAGCCGGTCGGGGTGCCGGTCGACCACCATGACCTTGCCGGCCCCGCGGATGGTGGCGGAGAGGGCGGCCATGAGCCCGACCGGGCCGGCGCCGTAGATGACCGTCTGGTCGCCGGGCTTCACGCCGGCCATCTCCGTGGCGTGGTAGCCGGTCGGGAAGATGTCGGCGAGCATCACGTAGTCGGTCTGGCGCTCCTCGGCGTCCTCCCCCAGCCGCAGGCAGTTGAAGTCACCCCACGGGACCCGCAGCAGCTCCGCTTGACCACCGGCCCAGGGCCCCATGTCGGCGAAGCCGTACGCGGCGCCGGCCATCTTGGGCTCCGGCTGCGCGGTCAGGCAGTAGTTCGTGAGCTGCTGCTCGCAGTTCTTGCAGTGCCCGCAGGAGATGTTGAACGGCAGGACGACCCAGTCGCCCACCCGGACCTTGTCGACGCCGTCGCCGACCTCGACCACCTCACCGAGGTTCTCGTGCCCGAACCAGCGGCCGGTCTCGAAGTCGGTGCGGCCCTCGTACATGTGCAGGTCCGAGCCGCAGATGTTCGCCGACGTGACCCGCACCAGGACGTCGGTCGGCCGCTCGATCCGCGCGTCCGGGACGTCCTTGACGCTGACCTGGCGGGGTCCGTCGTACACGACTGCCTTCACGCTGCCTCCTCGTTCCGCTGGTCCCCGCCCCCACTGGAGTCGGGACCCCGATTCCAGTCCGCGCGCGGCGGCGTCGGGTATCGGCAGACATGCCCATACCGGTCGGGCCCTCGGGGTCGGGGGCGTCGTCCGTGAGCTCCGGCTCGCAGAGCTGCAGGCGGTGGACGGCGCCCCTCCCGGAACACCCCCGCCGGCTCCGGTTCCGAGCGGGGAGCAGGCCCCGTGCGGCCGGGCGCCGACGAGGGACTCGACTGACCGCGACGGCCCCGCAGTCGATCGACTGCGGGGCCGTCGCTCGTCCGGCGCGGGCGGCCCTCAGTGCACCGGCCGCTGCCCGTCGGAACCCACGTGCGCCAGCGACCTGGCCACACTCCGGGCTCCGGCGTAGACCGCTCCCGCCGCGGCCACCCACGGGCCACCGATGATGATCGGGTCCAGCACCTGGTGCTTGAGGTCCGTGCGGTGCTGCCCGATCCGGGACCGCAGGCCGTGGTGGGTGAACTCGGCCTCCACCCCGGTCTGGGTGATGGGGTTGTCCGGGCGCAGCGTCAGGAACGACTTCAGGTGGTGCTCCCAGGCGTCCACCCGGTCGCCCAGCATCAGCAACAGCCAGTGCGCCGCGCGGCCCTCGCCGTAGCGGTAGGCGTAGCGGCGGATGGCACCCGCGACCCCCGACAGCGGCTGCGCGGTGCCGAAGACCGGGGTGAGCATCGCGTGCTCGACCGAGCGCTCCCTCGGAGACGTCTCCGGCTGCCGCTCCGGGAACTCCCAGTGCGCGCCGGTGAAGTCCTCCTGGAACTGCAGCTTCGGTACCGACGGGCGGTCCTCGGGGTCGAGGTCGACGCCCCAGCCGGGGATGCGCTTCCTCAGCTCGTCGGGCGACTCGGCGATCGGGGGCTTGTGCGGCGTGTACGTCATCGGGGTCTCCTGTCGCTCACGCCGCGGTCGGGACCACGAGGGGCTTGATGCAGCCGTCGAGCTTGGCCGAGAACATGTGGTACCCCTCGGCGATGTGCTCGAGCGGTACCCGGTGGGTGGCCAGCTCGCTCGGCTTGAGGTAGCCGTTGCGCACGTGCTCGAACAGCCGGGGCCACTGCCGTTTCACCGGGCACTGGTTGGTGTGGATCGTCAGTCCCTTGTTCATCGCGTCGCCGAACTTGACGGCGCTGAACAGCGGGCCGTAGGCGCCCATCACCGAGATGGTCGCGCCCTTGCGGACGGAGTCGATCGCCCAGTTGAGCGCGACCGGGGAGCCGCCCTGCAGCTTGAGCTTGGAGGAGGTGACGTGCTGGATGAGGTTGCCGTCCGCCTCGGCGCCCACGCAGTCGATGGCGACGTCCGCGCCGAGGTGGTGGGTGGCCTTCTTCATCTCCAGGACGATGTCGCCGTACTCGGTGAAGTTGTAGGTCTCGGCATGGGCGAAGGTGCGCGCCTTCTCCAGCCGGTAGTCCAGGTGGTCGATGACGATGACCCGGCCGGCACCCATCAGCCAGGCCGACCTCGCCGCCACCAGTCCCACGGGCCCGGCGCCGAAGACGATGACCACGTCACCCTCGACGATGTCGCCGAGCTGCGCTCCGAAGTAACCGGTCGCCGTCATGTCGGTCAGCAGGACCGCGTCCTCGTCGGACATCCAGTCCGGGATCCTGGCCGGGCCGACGTCGGCGAACGGCACCCGCACGTACTCCGCCTGGCCGCCGTCGTAGCCGCCGGTGGTGTGCGAGTAGCCGTAGATGCCGCCGACGGCGGTGGCGTTCGGGTTCACGTTGTGGCAGTTGGAGTACAGGCCGCGGGCGCAGTACCAGCAGGTGCCGCAGAAGATGTTGAACGGCACCATGACCCGGTCGCCGACCTGCAGGTTCTGCACCGACGACCCGACCTCGTCGACCACCCCGATGATCTCGTGGCCGAAGGTGTGGCCGATCCGGGTGTCCGGCATGAGGCCGTGGTAGAGGTGCAGGTCGGAGCCGCAGATGGCGGCGAGGGTGACCCGGACGATGGCGTCGTTGGGGTGCTCGATCGCCGGCCGGTCCTTCTCCTCCACCCTGACCTTGTAGGGACCTCGGTACACCATCGCTCGCATCGGATCCCCTCCTGGGGCGCGGGCCCCGGAGCTCGTGAGGCCCCAGGGGGCGCCCAGCGGCCGGCGCTGCTCACCGGCCCCCCGACTCTGCGCCGGGGGTCGCGCACTCGTAATGGGCAGATCTACCGATACGAGCCAGGTGTGTCTCCTCGGCGGGCACGGGTACGCCGCCTCGCGCCGAGGAGCCGGCGGGAGGACTCCGCCGCGCCCGACGGAGCTCGCGCCGCCCGCGGAGTCGCCGTCAGCCGGCACCACCGAGCAGCAGGGGGACGACATGCCCGCCAGGCGCAGGCTCCAGGGCCAGAGGATCGCCGTGCTCGCGGCCGACGGCTTCGAGAAGGTCGAGTTGGTGGTCCCCTTGCGAGCCCTGAGAGGCGCCGGCGCCCGGGTCGACGTCGTGTCGCTGCGGCGCGGGCGCATCCGGGGGGTGAACCTGCACCTGCCGGCCAGCCGCGTCCGTGTCGACACGACGGTTGGCGAGGCCGACCCCGGCGACTACGACGGGCTGCTGCTGCCGGGTGGGTTCATCAACCCCGACCTCCTCCGCCAGTCCGCTCCGGCCCGGGAGTTCGTGCGCGCGTTCGCTGCGGATGACAAGCCCATCGCGAGCCTCTGTCATGGACCGTGGGTGCTCGCCTCGGCGGGCCTCCTCGACGGGCGGACCCTCACCTCCTGGCCGGGTATCCGCGACGACCTGGTGAACGCCGGCGCCACCTGGCTCGATCAGGGGCTCGTCCGGGACCGGAATCTCACCACGAGCAGAGGCCCCCAGGACATGGCCGCGTTCGTCGAGGGAATGCTCGACACCTTCGCGTCGAAAGGGCGGGCACCGGCGACGGCAGCGGTGCATCGTGACTCCGATCGGCAGCGCGAAGCACCCGTCGGCTGGGCCGTCTCCGCGCTGCGATGGGTACCGAGACCGCCGGCCACCGCCGCCGTGGCCATCGGCCTGGCCGCTGTCGCCCAACGTGCCCTGCGCGGTCCTGCTGCGCGGAGCGGGAGGTCCCGGGCGGCAGCTCGCACCGGGTGAGCCGCCGCCCTGGTGGCTCGTGCGGGCGCATGAGGTGACGTCGCACGTACATCTCCACGCAGGCATGTTCCCGGGTCACCGTGCTCGGCGTCGGATGCCCCCGGCCTCGACCACCTCTGCGCCCCCGTCCTGCTGAGCCCACCGGGCGGCCTGCGCGGCCTCACCCTCCTCGACCTCAGGGTCCTGGACCTTCTCATCGAGAGGGACCGGCATCCGGCTCCGTCCTGGATGCTGCACGTGGAAGCCGACACGGTGGCCGAGTCCTTCGGAGGAGGCCTGGTCGCCCTGCGGACGGACAGCCTCACTGTTGCCACGGTGCGGGCCCGCACCCGGGGCTGCATTCCGTCGAGGGCGATGACTCCGTTCGGAGTCGATCCGCCGCAGGGCTACGACGTCCGCCGGAGGAGCAGGACGGTCGCGAGCCAGACGGTGCTCACACGGGGAGCGGCGTCCCGGTGCTGCCGAGGGCGGGCTCGGGAGCCTCGATGGCGGTGCCGGGATCCCGCGCCGCTCGCATCAGGAAGTCGACCAGCTTGCCGACGGATCGCCCAGCGGGCGCCCGCCACACGAGCTCCAGCTCCCAGCGCAGGTCGGGGTCGAGGCGCCGTGTCTCGACCCCGCCGATCCTCATGCGGTCGGCGACCTCGACCATGCCGGCGGCGATGCCGGCACCGGCCGCGACCGCGCGCAGCACCGCCTCGGGGCAGTCGAGCAGGTCTGGTTCGACGACGACCTGTCCAGAGCCTGCACCGTCGGGGAGGAAGTGGTCCACCGTGCGGCCCCACACGCCGGCGAAAGGCTCCCGCGGCCACATCACCAGCACCTCGCCGGCGAGAGCAGCCACCGGCACCCTGGTCAGGTCGGCGGCCGGGTGACCCCGGGGTACGACCACCCCGAACAGCACCGGGCCCAGGACGACCCCGTCGAGATCGCGGTCGGCCGGTTCCCGGCCCCAGACGATCGCCGCGTCGGCACGGGCCTGCCGGACGGCCTCCAGCGCGTCGTCCCCCCGGCAGGAACTCACCGACACCTCGACCCCGTCGATGCCCATTCCCAGGCTCCTCAACGGGCCGCGCAGGATCACGTCGGCCATGTTGGCCACCCGAAGGGTCAGCCGCCGGCGGCCGGTCGCGGCGGCGCGCACGTCCGCGCGGGCCCGCTCCACCTCGGCGAGGACCACCCGGGCGCCCTCGACGAGCGCCTCCCCCGCGGACGTCAGCTCCACCCGCTGCGGCGTGCGCTCGAAGAGGGGCACCCGCAGTTCCCGCTCCAGCGCTCGGATCTGCTGCGACAGAGAAGGTGCGGCCATGTGCAGCCGCTTGGCCGCACGGCTGAAGCGCCCCTCCTCGGCCACCGCCAGGAAGTACCTGAGCTGGCGCAACTCCACGAACCACGCTACTGCTCCACGCGACTTGCGCGCGCAGCGGCAGATAGCCGGGACCTTCGACCACCGCGATTTCTCGTCACGGGGATTCCGACTGGAACGGTCGTCCTGCGGTACGTATGGGCACGGTCCGGCCTCGGAAGCGGCGAGAAGAGCCGTCCTGCTTCGCCGTCGCCGCGACCCGGGAGAGCAGATGGCCCACGCGCACGCGCCCCTCCTCGAACTCGCCGAGGTCGCTGCCTCCAGCGGCCCCCTCCCGGAACGCTCGCAGGGGATGCTCGAGGCGCTCCGCCGCCTCGTGCCCTTCGACGCCGCGTGGGTTGCCCTCGCCGACCCGATGCGCAGCAGCTACACCTCCGTGGGGAGCAGCGCCCTCGACGAGGACACCGTGCGGTACCTGAGCGGACCCCAGATGGCCCACGACATCGAGGTGACGGGGACCGACCACGCCCGCCCTCCACTGAGTCCGTCCGACCTGCCCTACCCGGCCGCCGACCTGCCGACGTGGGCCGAGTGCCTCGTGCCCGCCGGCGTCCACGAGGCCATGGCCGTCGCGCTGTTCGACCGGGGCCGGCGCCACATCGGGTTCCTCGCTCTCTACTACGGGAGCACCGAGCGGCAGTCCCCGATCGCACGGCGCCGGTTGCACCAGCTCACCCCCGTCCTGGCGCACGGGCTCGACCCGTTGCGCTCGCTGGCCGCTGCGGCCCGGCTGGTGCGCGGGGCGACGGCCGGTGCGGTGTTGTGCCGGGACCGCGGCTCCCTGTCGCTGCCCGGCCTGGACGGCGACGCGCTGCTGTCCGAGACGTCCCCCGTCGTCACCATCGCCCGGTCCTGCATCGAGGACGGCCAGGTCTTCACGTCCTTCCTCTGGCCGCGGGGCGGACGCCACGCCCCGGACGGGCACGTCAGGGTGACCGTCCTGGCCGGTACCGACGAGGCACCGGCGAGCGTGCTGGGAACGGTGGTCCTGTCGCCCGTGACCGACCTGCGCGGGCTGACCCCGCGCGAGCTGGAGGTGCTCGGGCTGCTGATCGACGGCTGCTCCAACCAGGAGATCGCCCGCGCGCTGGTGGTGGCTCCGCGGACGGTCGCGGCCCACCTGGAGCACATCCTCGCCAAGCTCGACGCGCCCACGAGGACGCTCGCCGCGGTGCGGGCCGAGCGCGAGGGCCTCTACGTGCCCACGGCCGGCTTGTCCTGCCGCACGTCCATGGGCCGTTCTGCCGATTGAGGCCACCCGTCGGCGTCGGTTCCATGAGCGGACGGGGCGCGCACGAGTTTCGGCGCCGGGCCGGTGCGGACGCGCTCATCCGTCACTCCAGGGGGAGGCCATGGTCGGGTACGAGCCGCCGGTCCAGGTGGCCCGGTCGCAGGCCCTGCCCGCATGAGCACGCTGCGGCTCCGGCACTTCGTCCGCACGAGCCTGTGGCTGCTGCCGATCGGCTGTCTGGTCCTCGGCCTCGGCCTCGCCGTCGCGACCCTCGCCGTGGACCGGGCGACGGAGTACCGGCTGGTCCCGCAGAGCCTGACCGGGACGCCCTCCGACGCCCAGACGATCCTGTCGTCATTCGCCACCGCCATGGTGTCGATGACCACCCTGGTCCTGACGGTCACTTTGGTGGCGGTCCAGCTGGCGATGGGCCAGTTCTCGCCCCGCATCGTGGGGGCGCTGCTCAACGACCGGTGGAGCCAGCTGGCGATCGGGCTCTTCGGCGCCAGCTTCCTGGTCGCCGTGCTCACCCTCCGCGAGATCCGCGGCTCCGACACGGGCACGGTCCCCGGGCTGTCGATGCTGCTGGCCTACGTCCTGATGCTGGCCAGCGTCGTCGTGCTCGTCCTGTTCGTGCACCACGCCGGTCAGGGGTTGCGGGTCGCCGGGCTGATCGACCTCGTGGGCGACCGGAGTCGCGCGTTCATCGTCCGCGAGCACGGGAACTCGCCGGTCACCACCGGCGGCAGGGACGAGATCGTCGCCACGCGCCCCGGCAACCTGGTCCGTGTCGACCGCCGCGCCCTGGTACTCGCGGCCCGGCAGGCGGACTGCGTGCTGGAGCTGGTCCCGGTCGTCGGGGACTTCGTCGTCGGCGGCGCGCCGCTGTTCCGGGTGCATCCGGGCACCCCGTCGACGGCGAGCCCGGACGGGGACGCAGCCGGTCGACTCCTGTCCGCCGAACTGACCCGCCATGTCCTGCTCGGCGGGGAGCGCGGGCACACCGACGACCTGGCCTACGGGTTCCGCAAGCTCGTCGACATCGCCGTGCGGTCGATCGCCCAGCCGTTCAACGACCCCACGACGACGGTCCAGGCACTCCACCGGCTCCACGACCTGCTGCGCCAGATCGCCGCCCGTCCCCTGCCCTGCGGTGAGCACCGCGACGACGACGGCGCGGTGCGCCTGCTCGAGCGGACCGTCAGCTGGGACGGCTACGTCCGGCTGGCCTTCGACGAGATCCGCCTGGCCGGCGCGTCGGAGCCGCAGGTGACCCGGAAGCTGTGCGCCGCCCTGGGCGATCTCAAGTCCGTGGCACCGACCGACCGGCAGGAGCCCCTGGACCGCCAACTCCGGCTGCTGGAGGCCGCCGTCCGACGGGCCCACGAGGACGAGGACGACGTCGTCGCAGCGCTCATCCCGGACACCGAGGGCATCGGCTCGGGGGCCGACGTCACGGTCGCGCCACCGGCCCGGTCGGCTGCCGGGTCGCACCGGACCGGATCGCACTGACGGGGATCGACCGCGGGGGCGCCTGACGCCTGGCCGTGTACCTGTCCCGCTGGAGGGTGTCCCGGAGCGGGGCACGAGGAGATGGGTCCCGCAACGGCCGAGCCCCTCCGGCGCATGGTGACCCGCGCCCCACCTAGGCCTGCTCGGCGCCCCAGCGTGCGAGCGCGACGATCGCCTCGCGCAAGGCCAGCCCGCGAGCGGTCAGCGCGTAGGCCCGGGTGTTGTGCCGGAGCGGCAGACGGGTCAGGACGCCGGCGGCTTCGAGCTCGCGCAGGCGGGTCGCGAGCATGTTCGTCGGCACTCCGAGGTCGCGCTGCAGATCGCCGTAGCGTTGCGGCCCGTCGAGCAGCCGCTCCACGATGAGCAGAGCCCACCGGGCTCCGACGACGTCGAGGGCCGCGGCGAGGTCGCTCACGCGGTCGGATCGGCGTCCGGCTTCATCCAGAACGGCGAGTAGTGGTAGCCGTCGAGGTCGTCGAACTGGCGCTGGTACATGAAGGGATAGTCGTCGGTGTCGCCGATCCGCCCGCCGGCGGCGCCGGCGCGCTCGACGAGCTCGTCGACCGCCTCGCGGCTGCCCAGGTCGAACGAGACCGTGACCTTCGAGGGCGTGCGGGGCCCGCCGACCAGCTCCTCGACGCCGCCGACGCTCGCGTACATCTCGCGGCTGCCGAGCATGACGTACTGCTCGGGTGCGATCGCGAAGCATGACACGTTGTGATCGGACATCTCGGCGTTGAGGGTCCAGCCGAGGGCGGTGTAGAAGGCGGTCGCGCGCTCGACGTCCTCGACCGGGCAGGTGATGAAGAGGCTCATGCGGCGACACTTGCAAAATGCAAGTTCGGCGTCAAGTGCCGACCGCGCCCTCCCCTTTTCACTCGCGGCTGGGCTGCACCGGCACGAGATCGCGCAGGACGACGAGCGGATGAGCGTGCCGTGCTGCCCGGGGCAGTCGGTCCACCTGCGACCGGAGACGACTCAGGCCGCCCTCCCGGAGGAGGACGGCCTGAGTCGGACGGGTGGAGCTGAGGGGACTCGAACCCCTGACCCCCACACTGCCAGTGTGGTGCGCTACCAGCTGCGCCACAGCCCCGTTCCCGGCCCGAAGTGGTGCGTTCGAGCCGTGGAGAACTCTACAACGCGGCCGCGCGGCACCGGCGCAGGGGGTGGCACCGGGGTGTCACTGCTGCTTCATCTGGGCGATGCGCAGGTGGTTGCCGAAGGGGTCGCGCAGGCCGAAGTCGATGCCGTAGGGCTGGTCGACCGGCTCCTCGGTGATCTCCACGCCCTTGGCCTTGAGCTCGGCGTGGGTCTTGTAGGCGTCGTCGCAGGCGAAGAACAGGTGCCCGCCCGCCACGCCCTTGGTGACCGCCTCCCGCACCTGGACGGCGGTCTCCTCGCTCATCGACGGCGGCCCCGGCTTCTCGAGCAGCACGGCGCGGTCGGGCTGGCCCGGCAGGGTCACGGTGAGCCAGCGCATCGGCCCGAACTGCATGTCGGACTGGACCTCGAACCCGAGCTTGCCGACGTAGAAGTCGAGCGCCTGGTCCTGGTCGAGCACGTAGAGGCTGGTGATGGTGATCGCGTTCAGCATGGGGACGACGCTAGGGAGCGTCACTCCCCCGGCGCTTCTCCGAAACTGCTCGGTCGGGCCCACCGCATGACGAAGCAGGACGGCGCCGGGGGCAGGGGGCCGCGACGCCGGTAGGCGCTCGGCGGCTCACCGACGATGTCGCGGAAGACGCGGCTGAACGTCCCCAGGCTGGTGAAGCCGACGTCCATGCAGACGTCGGTCACGCTGCGGTCGGTCGACCGGAGCAGGAACATCGCCCGCTCCACGCGGCGCCGCTGCAGGTACCGGTTGGGCGTCTCCCCGAAGGTGGCCCGGAAGGTGCGGATGAAGTGCGCCTCGGAGACCAGCGCGATCCGCGCCAGCGTGGGGACGTCGAGCGGCTCGGCGTAGCGCCGGTCCATCGCGTCGCGGGCGCGCAGCAGCCGCCGGTTGGCGTCCTCGGTCGCGCTGCCCACGGCCGCATCCCAGCACGCGGGGTCAGCCGACCTCCACGCCCCGCTCCGCCAGCCACTCGACCGGGTCGACCCGCTCGCCGTTCAGCCCGCCCTGGTGCACCTCGAAGTGCAGGTGCGGGCCGGTGGACTGGCCGCGGTTGCCGAGCAGGGCGATCGTGTCGCCGGCCTGCACGTAGTCGCCGACCTCGACCAGGATCTCGTCCATGTGGCCGTAGACGGTGACGTCGCCGTTGTCGTGGAGGATGTAGACCGCCAGGCCGAACCCGCTGGCCGAGCCCGCTCGCAGGACCACGCCGTCGACCGCCGCGTACTCCGGCGTCCGCATCGGGGCGGCGAGGTCGATGCCGTAGTGGAAGGTGCCCCAGCGGGCGCCGAAGCCGCTGGTGAACCGGGCGCCGTCGACGGGCAGCACCGCGCGCGGTCGGGCGGCCTCCGCCGCGGCCGCAGCGGCGGCCGCCTCGGCCTCGGCCCGCGCCGCCCGGGTGGCGGCGACCTCCTGGAGGCGGGCCTGCGCCTCGGCCTCGGTGATGGAGGCCATCGGCATGACCTCGGCGAGCTGCTCGTCGGAGAGCAGCTGCTGCTGGGCCTCCAGCACCGTCGTCGCCTCCGCCGCGGCCGGGGTGTCCGGCACGCCGACCAGGGCGGCGACGACCCCACCGGCCACCAGCGCCCCCAGCAGCATCGACGGCCGCCGGTCCCAGGTGCTGCGGCGTCGGGCGGCCGGGCCGACCGCGCGGTGCGACCCGGTGGTGGGGCCGGCGGGGGTGGTGCTGCTGCGCATGTACCTGCTGCTCCGTGGGGAAGAGCCCTGACGGGCCGGATCGCTGGTTCCTCGATCCAAACACTCCGTGACTCATCCGTGACCTGGAGTACGGCGCGTCGGCGGCGACACGCCGACTGTGATGTCACACACGCCTCAGCTGTCACAGTCGGGTCACGGTGTGGTCAGATCGGGGACACGGACGGGTGACGGGGAGTTTCACTTCCGGACGGGGCGGGCACAGGAGCCTCTCCGGCGTGAGCAGGCGCGCCGGTCCGACGCTCCACCTGGCCGGGCCGGCGCTCCCCCGCCGTCCACCGGGAACCCGCCTCCGCCACCGCGGAGCCGGTGTCCTCGTGCCCGGATGATCAACCCCGTTGATCACTGCTGCGCCCAGCCGGGCGCAGCCCCTCCTCCCCTCCGGAGGCCGTCGGCCCGACCGGCCGCGCCCGGGAGCGGAGCGCACCACAGGAAGGAACGGATGCCGCATGTCGACGCCGGGAGTCACCGGAGCACCTCGGACCCTGCCGGTCCCCGACCCGCTCCCCCTGACGCCGGTCGTCGCGCGCGTCCGTCCGCTCAGTCAGAAGACGCTCCGTCACCACGGCCGGCGGCTGGAGGTCCCGACCTACGACCGGGACGCCCTCACCCCCGCGGTCGTGCACTTCAGCGTCGGCGGCTTCCACCGCGCCCACCAGCTCACCTACTTCGACGACCTCGCACAGCTGGGCATCACCACTGGCTGGGGCGTCGTCGGCGTGGGGCTGCGGCACCGGCTGCTGCAGGAGGCGCTGGCCCCGCAGGACTACCTCTACACCGTCGTCGAGCGCAGCCCCGACGGTGAGCGGGCCCGGGTGGTCGGCGTGATGACCGACTACCTCTTCGCGCCCGATTCCCCCGCCGCGGTGCTCGACCGGCTCACCGACCCGAACACGCGGATGGTCACGATGACCATCACCGACGCCGGCTACCGGCTGGACCCGCACAGCGGCGTCTTCGACCTCGACGACCCCGACGTCCGGCACGACCTCGCCCACCCCGAGACCCCGTGCACCCCCTTCGGCTACCTGGTCGAGGCCCTCGACCGCCGCCGGCGGGCCGGCACGGCGCCGTTCACCGTCGTCTCCTGCGACAACCTGCACCGCAACGGCGACGCCGCGCGGGCCGCGGTCGTCGGCCTGGCGCGCCAGCGCGACGAGGTGCTCGCCCGCTGGATCGCCGACCGCGTCTCCTTCCCGTGCAGCATGGTCGACCGGATCACCCCGCACACCACGCCCGGGGAGCGCGAGGAGGTCGCCCGCCGCTACGGCGTCGACGACCGCTGGCCGGTGATCACCGAGCCGTTCTCCCAGTGGTTCATCGAGGACGACTTCTGCAACGGCCGCCCGCCGCTGGAGGCCGTCGGCGTCCGGTTCGTCCCGGACGTCGCCCACTACGAGCTGATGAAGACCCGCCTGCTCAACGCGACCCACTCGGCGCTGGGCTACCTGGGCTCGCTGGCCGGGCACGCGCGGATCGACGAGCTCGTCGGCGAGCCGCTGTTCGCGCGTTACGCCGCCCGGCTGATGGACGCCGAGGTCACCCCGCTGCTGCCGCAGCCCCTCGGGGTCGACCTGACCGAGTACAAGCGCACGCTGCTGCAGCGCTTCGCCAACCCCGCCATCGGCGACCGGCTCTCCCGCCTGTGCCGCCGCGGCTCGACCAAGATGCCGCACCACGTGCTGCCCTCGCTGCGCCCGTGGGTGGCCGACGGCGGGTCCGCGCCGCTGCTCACGCTCGCCGTCGCCGGCTGGTTCCGCTACCTGCAGGGCGCCGACGAGGCCGGCCGGCCGCTGCCCGTCGAGGACGAGCGGGCCGACGAGCTGATTGCGCTGGCCGGGCGGGGCGGCCTGGACCCCCGGCCGCTGCTGTCGCTGCGCCCGGTCTTCGGCGACCTCGGCGAGCAGCCGGCGTTCGTCGCCGAGCTGGCCGAGACCCTGGAACGCCTCGACCGGGACGGCGTCCGGGCCACCGTTGCGGCCGCGCTGGGGCGGTCCGGGACCATGTCCCGGTGACCGCACCCTCCCCGACTCCCTCCGCACCGCCCGCAGCCCTCCCCGAACCGGTCGTCGCCGGCCTCACCGCGCTGCTCTGCGACGCCGACGGCAACCTGTTCCCCTCCGAGGAGCCGGCCTTCGTCGCCTCGGCCGAGGTGACCAACCGCTTCCTCGCCGAGCTGGGCTCGCCGCAGCGGTTCACCGCGGAGGAGCTGCGGCTGGCCACCACCGGCATGAACTTCCGGAGCACCGCCCGGCGGCTGGCCGCCGAGGCCGGCCGGCCGGAGGTCGACGTCGAGCCGTGGGTCGCCGAGGAGCGGCGCGCGGTCACCGCCCACCTGGGCACCGCCCTGCGGCCGCACCCGGAGACCACCGCCGCCCTCACCGCGCTGGCCGCGCACCTGCGGCTGGCCGTGGTGAGCTCCAGCGCGCTGACCCGGCTGGCCGCCTGCTTCACCGCCACCGGCCTGGACGACCTGCTCCCCGCCCCGGTGCGCTACAGCGCCGAGGACTCGCTGCCGGTGCCCACCAGCAAGCCCGACCCGGCCGTGTACCGCCACGCCTGCGACCGGCTGGGCATCGCGCCGGCCACCGGCCTGGCCGTCGAGGACTCCGTGCCCGGCGTGCTGTCCGCCGTCCGGGCCGGCTGCCCCAGCGTGGGCAACCTGCTGTTCGTCGCCGAGGCCGAGCGCGCCGAGCGGGCGACCGCGCTGCGCGAGGCCGGTGCCCTGGCCGTCGTCTCCTCCTGGGCGGAGCTGGCCACCCTGCTGCTGCCGGTCCTGTCCCGCCGGCACGGCGCATCCCCGACCGACGGAGGGACCCGATGAAGATCGTCTACACCAGCTTCCGCGGCCTGTTCTCCGACAGCCCGCGGGCCATCTTCGAGGCGCTGCGCGAGCGCGGCGACGACGTCACGCACACCTGGCTCACCTCGCCGGCCGGCGAGCACGCCTTCCCGGCCGACGTCGAGACCGTGCCGTTCGGCAGCCCGGCCAGCATCGCCGCGCTGGAGGCCGCCGACGTCGTCGTCTCCAACGACCACATCCCGCTGGACTGGGAGAAGCGCCCCGAGGCCACCTACATCCAGACCTGGCACGGCACGCCGCTCAAGCGGATCCACAACGACGTCCGCTGGGCGCCGGAGGGCCGGCTGGCCTACCTCGAGCACGACATCGCCCGCTGGGACCACCTGCTGTCGCCCAACCCGGTCAGCACCCCGCGCTTCCGCAAGGCCTTCGGCTTCGACGGCCCGGTGCACGAGACCGGCTATCCGCGCAACGACCTGCTGAACAGCCCGCAGCGCGACCAGGTGCGCGCCGCCCTGCGCGCCGAGCTGGGCATCGCCGAGGGCACCCGCGTCGTCCTCTACACGCCCACCTGGCGCGACGACCTCGTCTTCGAGGGGCAGGGGCCGGACTTCGCCTTCCCCGTCGACCTGGCCGACTTCGCCGACCGGCTGGGCGGGGACTCGGTGCTGCTGCTGCGGCTGCACAACATGGTGTCCAGCCGCCTGGAGCCGATCGACGGGATGCCGGTGCGCGACGTGTCGGCCCACCCCGACATCCGCGACCTCTACCTGGCCGCCGACTGCCTGGTCACCGACTACTCGTCGACGATGTTCGACTTCGCCATCACCGGCAAGCCGATCCTCTTCTTCACCTACGACCTGGCCGACTACCGCGACCGGCTGCGCGGCTTCTACTTCGACCTGGAGGACGTCGCGCCCGGGCCGATGCTGTCCACCAGCGAGGAGCTGGTCACCGCGCTCGGCGACCTCGACGCCGTGGCCGCCGCGCACGCCGAGCGCTACCGGGAGTTCCGGGAGACGTTCTGCTCCCTGGAGGACGGGCACGCCACCCAGCGGGTGCTCGACCTGTTCTTCCCCGCCGCGGGCTGACCACGCCGGGAGCCCTGCCGGTCAGCGCGCCGGCAGGGGCTCCCCGGCCGGGGTACCGGCCGACCGGGGGCCGGTCTCCCGGAAGCGGCGCACCGCCGCGATCCCGCCGACCACCGAGCCGGCGCCCACCGAGACGAGCACCGCCACGGCGGCGCGGGCCAGCAGGTCGGGGCCGCCGGACAGCACGTTCGCGCTCCAGAGCACGTCGACGTCGGGCAGGCCCTGCACCAGCAGCAGCCAGCCCAGGACGACGGCGAACAGGCCCGTCATCGCGCCCTTGCCGCGCCAGGCCGCCCGCGCACCGAGCACCGCCACCAGCACCGCGGTGAGGCCGGGCAGCAGCGCCGACAGGATCGCGCCCGTGTGCGAGCCGACCCCCGCGGCCGGCTCCGGGGTGGAGAGCGCGTGGTACAGCGCCGCGGCCCCGCCGAGCACCAGGAGCGCCCCCAGCGGCCGGGGGCCACGGGCCAGCAGCCCCGCGGCGGCGGTCGCCAGGGCGAGGGCCAGGTGCACCGGCCACACGACCGCCGGCGAGGGCGGCGGGGTCCAGGTGAGCTCGCCGCGCACCTCGATCGGCGTGCCGCCGTGCACCATCGGCACGGTCCACTCGCTGACCACGTGCTCGTGCGTGGGGTCGGCGGCGACCGCCGGCGGCAGCGAGCCCTCGCTCATCCAGTGCGTGCGGTGGTCGTGCCAGGTGTAGGCCGGCTCGGTCGACACCTGCACCCACTCGGGCTCGGCGGTGACGTCGGCGTCCTCGGGGACGTCGGTGCGGCCGTAGCGGTCGAGGTTGAGGTAGGTGGCCGGGCTGCGGCTGTTGCGCCAGACGCCGTCCGGTCCGATCCGCAGGTAGGGCTCGTCGGAGTACCCCGGCACCTCGACGTCGACGTCGGTGGTGTTCACCACCTCGAACTCGTCGCCGAACTGGAGCACCCGCACGCCGACCCCGGGCACCTCCGGCGTCACCGACAGGACGCGGCCGTCGAAGTCGCTGCCGGCCACCTCCCCGCCGACGTGCGCCGACGCCGGGCCGGCCACGGCCAGCGTGGCCAGCAGGGCCGCCAGGACGACGGCCAGCCGGGCGAGCGGGCGGCTCACGACTGGGCGGCGACCAGCGCGAGGTCGCCGGCGATGTCGTCGGCGGAGTTGCCGGCGAAGGCCACGTGGGCGAGGTCGTCGGCGCCGTACAGCAGCAGCAGCGACGAGTGCAGCCGGCCGTCGTCCTCGGCCAGCGGCACCCCGGCGGACAGCTGCGCCCGGTCGATGGCGCCCTGGTCACCGGTCAGCCCGGTGAAGGTGACCGGGGTGTCCTGGTCGAACCGGTGGAGGTACTCGGCCAGCACCGCGGGGGTGTCGGTGGCCGGGTCGGTGGTGACGAAGACGACCTGCACCTGCGCGGCCACCTGCGGGTCCATGCGGCGCAGCGCCAGCCGGACGTCGGACATCGTGGACGGGCAGATGTCGGGACACGACGTGTAGCCGAAGAACAGCAGCGTGAGCCGCCCCGCCGTCTCGGCGGCGAAGTCGTAGGGCGCACCGGTGGTGTCGGTGAGCGTGAACGACGGCCGCTGGTACGGATCCGGCAGGTCGACGCCCGCGTACGTGTCGTCGGGGCTCTCGTCGAGCGAGGCCGGGCCGTCCGCGGAGTGGTCGTGCCCGGAGCTGCTGGACGCCGCGGCGTCCGCGGTCCTCCCGGCGTCGCCGTCGGCGGTGCACCCGCCGAGCACCAGGCCCGCGGCGAGCAGCAGGACGGGCAGGCGGCGGACGGAGGACCTCACGAGGACACGGTACGTCGCCCGGCGCGGACACCCAGGACCACCGCGGCCAGCCCGGTCAGGAGCGCGAGGATCGCCAGGAACAGCGCCACGGCGCCGGGGTCCTCGGCTGCGTCGCCGTGCGCGGCGGCGGTGTCCGTGCCCGCGTGGCCGTCGGTGGTGCTGCCGTCGTGGCCGTCCCCGGTAGCGGTGCCGCTCAGCGTCAGCACCGGCGCGGGGTACTCGGGCTCGGCCTGGCCGGTGACGGTGGGCTCGATCCAGGCCGCCTCGGTGCCGTCGCTGTAGGTCTGCACGGCGGGCAGCACCAGCTCGTCGGCCTCGGGGAACGGTCCGCCGGAGAGCGAGAACTCCTGGAACTCCCCGGGGCGGATGCCGCCGCCGGCGTCGGCCCGCCACTCGACCGTCGACACGTACGACGTGACCTCCTGGCCGGCCACCTCGACCGGCTCGTCCAGGTCCATGACCGTGAGGGTCGCCGTCCAGCCGGGCACCGGCTGGCTGCGCAGCGAGGCCAGCGGCGTCTCCGCCGGGAACCGGATCGCCACGGAGACCGTGCTGGCCGTGTCGCTCTCGTTGGGCACCCGGAAGGTGAGCTTGCCGTAGCCGCCCGCGGCGGCGTCCGCGGAGGACACCGTGACGTGCGCCGCGGCGGTGCCGGCCGCCAGAGCGAACGACGCGGCGAGGGCGGCCAGCGCCGCGAGCAGGACGACGCCCAGGCGGGCGAGCGGTCGGGGCAGGGCGAGGGACACGGGGTTCCTGTTCTGGAGGGGGTGGGAGGAGTGCAGGCCGGCGGTCAGCGGACCGGGAACTGGGTGCTGGCCACGCCGGCGGTGAAGTCGTCGAGCCGGACCGAGACCGAGAGGGTCCAGGTGCCGGCGCCGGGCACGGAGACGCCGTCGCCGACGTAGTGGCCCGGGCCGGCGGGCTCGAGCTCCAGCTCCAGCGGCCCGATCTCCTGCTCCGGCTCGGTCAGCGTGACGCGGATGTCCTCGGGCTGGGCGAGCTGCCCCGCGGTGTCGAAGAGGTAGACGTGCAGCGTGTTCGCGCCCGGCCGGGCCGGGTCCAGCGACACCTGGACGTTGCCCGCCTCGCCCGCGGTGGACTCCAGCGGCAGGGTGACGTCGACCGGCTGGGCCGCGGTGGCCCGGGCCGGCGGCGAGCCGACCAGCACCGCCGAGAGCGCGAGGACGACGGCGCCGAGGCCGAGCTCGACGAGCACCGACCGGCGCAGCGCCGACCGCTCGGCGCCGGCGCCGCGGGCCTGCTCCTCGGCACGGGCCGCGGCGGCGGCGCGCACCTCCTCGGGCGCCTCGCCGTCGGCCGCGGTGGCCGGTCCGCCGGTCGCGGCGAAGGCGTGCGCGGTCACCCGGCGCCGGCCGGCCGGCCGGCGGTGGACGCCCAGGTGCTGCTGCACCCAGACCCGCGAGATGCCGGCGGCGGCCAGCAGCAGGGCGATGACGGCGAGCTTGGCCAGCAGCACCCGCCCGTAGGTGGTGGAGACCAGCGCGGCGGGCGAGCCGACCTCGCGCACCGACTGGACGACGCCCGTGACGACCAGCGCGGTGACGGCGGCGGCGGCGATGCGGGAGAACGGCGGCAGCGCCGCCGCCAGCTCGCCGGCGGGGGCGTCGGACCGCAGCACCCCGCCCAGCAGCGCGGCCAGCCCGCCCAGCCACACCACCATCGCGGCCACGTGCACCGTGGTGGCGGCGACCGCGAGGGCCGGCCAGGGCCCGGCCACGGGGTGGCCGACCGCCGAGGTGGTGAGGACCAGCGCCGCGGCCAGGACCCCGCCGACGGCCAGCCGCTGCTGCCCCGGCTCCGCCCCGCGGCGCAGCACCGGCACGAGGACGACGGCCAGCGCGGCGGCGAGGCCGCAGCGCAGCAGCAGGGCGAGGCCGAGCTCGGAGTCGGCGGTGGCGCGCAGGAGGGCCGGGTCGAACGCCGAGCCGATCCCCGCGGCCGCGGCGTAGGGCCCCTGCAGCAGGAAGGACACGACGGCGCCGCCCAGGACCGCGCCCAGCCCGGCGGCGGTCATCCGGCGCAGCCGCGCCGAGCGCCACCCGGCCGGCCAGCACAGCGCGACCACGGCCGGCACCCCGACGGCCAGCGCCAGGCCGGCGAAGCCGATCCAGCGGGCCACCGGCAGGGCCGCGGCGACGACGGGGTCGGTCGGGTCCTCCGCGGACGCGGCGACGTCCGCGGCGACCAGGCCGGCGTCGCCCACGGCGAAGGAGAACGCGCCGGCGATCGGGTGCGAGTCGGCGGAGATGACCCGGTAGGTGACCAGGTAGCCGTCCTCGGGCAGGCCGTCCCGCAGCGGGATGGTGAGGGTCGCGCCGTCGACCGCGGCGGTGCCGGTGTCCACCCGCTCCCCTCCGCTGTCGAGGACGCGGGCGTACCCGGCGCCCAGCGACACGGCCTCGGAGAACTCGAGGGTCACCTCGCCGGGCACCTGGGCCAACGAGGCGCCCTCACCCGGATCGGTGGACACCAGCTCCGCGTGCGCGGCGGCCGGCCCGGCGGTGACCACCCCGGCGGCCAGCCAGCCGGCGAGCAGGAGGGCCAGCAGCAGGGCGGCCGGCAGCCGGCGGGTCACGCGGTCACCCGGTCGCGGCGCACCGCGAGCACCGTGCGCCGGCGCCCGCGCCAGGCCAGCGCGGTCACCAGGACCACGCCGGCGAGCAGCGCGAGGTGCGCGGTCGCCCGGTCGGCGTGCACGTGCCCGGCGCGCAGGTCGGCGACGGTGAGGACGGTGAGCAGCACGCCGAAGGTGCCGAGGAAGGGCAGCGCTCCGGCGGCCAGGCGGGGCGCCGCGGAGACGGCGAGGAAGGCGGCGGCGACGGCGAGGTTCCAGGCACCGGTCTCGTGCGCCATGTGCACCGGGGCGCTCATCGCGGCCACCCCCGAGGCCAGCGACGGCCAGGCCGCGCCGGCCTGCACCAGGGCCACGGCCAGCAGCGCCAGCCGCAGCGCGCCGTCGGTCAGCCGGGCCCGCGCCGCGGCGGCGGTACCGGGGAGCTCGCGCGGCAGCGCCGCGAGCACGGCGGCGGTCAGGTCGGGCACCGGCGGCGCCGGGGCCAGCCGGGCACGCCGGGTGACCCGCTCGGCGTCGGCCACCCAGGCCGCGCACGACGGGCAGCCGGCCAGGTGGGCGTCGAGGTCGGCGACGGGCATCCCCGGCGACTCGCCGTCCAGCCGCGCGGAGGCCGCCTCACGGAATCCGGGACACTGCATGGAGGAGTAGTCGTTCCAGGGACCCGTCCGGTTCCCGGCCGGGGCCGAACTCCTGGCACGGACACTCCTGCGACGAGGGCGAGGACATGGACGACCTGGAGCGGACGGCCGCCGCGGCCGTCGACGGCGACCCGCTCGCGGCGGCGGCGCTGGTCCGGGCCACCCAGTCCGACGTGTGGCGGCTGTGCGCGGCCCTCGGCGACCCGGCCTCGGCCGACGACCTCACGCAGGAGACCTATCTGCGCGCCTTCGGGTCGCTGCACCGGTTCGAGGGACGGTCGTCGCTGCGGACGTGGCTGCTGGCCATCGCCCGCCGGGTGTGTGCCGACGCCGTCCGGTCCCGCCGGCGGCGCCGGCTGACGCTGGTCCGCGAGGACGCCGAGCTGGAGGCGCTGGGCCGGACCGGCGCGCCGGACGGCGACCCGGTCGGCGAGGGCGCCGCGGTCACCGACCTGCTGGCCCGCCTGGCCGCCGACCGCCGCGAGGCCTTCGTGCTCACCCAGCTGCTGGGCCTGCCCTACGCCGAGGCGGCCGAGGTCGCCGGCTGCCCGGTCGGCACGATCCGCTCCCGCGTGGCGCGGGCCCGGGCCGACCTCGTGGCGTTCCTCGGCGAGGACGCCGTCCGCCGGGCCGAGTGAACGGCCTGCCACGCCAATCTGAACAGCAGGTGAACGACCGGTACCACCCGGGCGACGTCCCGGTGAACCGACCTAAGCTCCCCGACGGCCCTCGCCCGGACGGACCGGTGCGGCGACCGCCCCTCCCCCCGATCCGGAGCAACGCGTGCCCTTCAGCCTGACGCCCAAGGACTCGAGCTTCTACCCGCTGTTCACCGCCTCGGCGGAGAACCTGGTGGCCGCCACCGACGTCCTGAGCGACTTCATCCACGACCACGCCCGCCGCGAGGAGCTCGCGATCCAGCTGCGCGAGCTGGAGCACATCGGCGACCAGTCGACGCACGCCATCTTCCGGCAGCTGAACTCCAGCTTCGTGACGCCGTTCGACCGCGAGGACATCTACAACCTCGCCTCGGACCTCGACGACGTCATGGACTTCGTCGAGGCCGCCGCGGACCTGGTCATCCTCACCGGCCTGGGCACCCTGCCGGCGGAGATGAGCCAGCAGACGGCACTGCTGCAGCGCGCCGCCCAGACCACCGCCGAGGCGATGCCGCGGCTGCGGACGATGAAGGACCTCTCCGAGTACTGGATCGAGGTCAACCGCATCGAGAACGAGGCGGACAAGCTCTACCGCCGGCTGCTCTCGCGGCTCTACAGCGGCGAGTTCGACGCGCTGGAGATCCTCAAGCTCAAGGAGGTGGCCGACCAGCTCGAGGAGGCCGCCGACGCCTTCGAGCACGTGGCCAACGTCGTCGAGACGATCACGGTCAAGGAGTCCTAGGCCCGGATGGACCTCTTCTGATGGACGCGGCCTTCATCGCCCTCGTCGTCATCGTCCTGGTCGCCCTGGCCTTCGACTACACCAACGGGTTCCACGACGCCGCGAACGCGATCGCCGTCGCGGTCTCGACCAAGGCGCTCACCCCGCGGGTGGCCCTGGCCCTCGCCGCGGTGATGAACCTGATCGGCGCGCTGCTGTCGACCGAGGTGGCCAAGACCGTCGGCGACGGCATCATCGAGGCCCCCAGTGGCGACGAGGGCCTCCAGATCGTGTTCGCCGCGCTCATCGGGGCGATCGTGTGGAACCTGATCACCTGGTGGTTCGGGCTGCCCTCGTCGTCCTCGCACGCCCTCATCGGCGGCCTGGTCGGCGCGGCGCTCGCCGCGGCGCACACGGTGCAGTGGGACGGCGTGCTCAACAAGGTCGTCATCCCGATGGTGGTCTCGCCGCTGGTCGGCTTCGGCCTGGGCTACCTGTTCATGCTGGCCATCCTGTGGACCTTCCGGGGCGCCAACGTGACCCGGGCCAACCGCGGCTTCCGCTACGCCCAGATCGTCAGCTCGGCGACGATGGCGCTGGGCCACGGCCTGCAGGACGCGCAGAAGACCATGGGCGTCATCACCCTGGCGCTGGTCACCGCCGGGGAGATCGACACCTTCGAGGTGCCGCTGTGGGTGGTCCTCGCCGCTGCGCTGGCGCTCAGCGCCGGCACCTACGCCGGCGGCTTCCGCATCATGCGCACGCTCGGCCGGCGGATCATCCAGCTGACCCCGGCCGGCGGGTTCGCCGCGCAGACCGTGGCCTCCGGCGTCATGGTGACCACCGCGACGGTCTTCGCCGTGCCGGTCTCCACGACGCACATCACCACCACCTCGATCATGGGCGTCGGATCCACCCGGCGGCTGTCGGCGGTCCGCTGGGGCGTCGCCGGCAACATCGTGGTGGCCTGGGTGGTCACGCTCCCGGCCGCCGGTGCGGTCGCCGCGCTGGCCTACTTCGCCACCGCTCTCGTCGTCGGCTGACCGGCGTGACCGGCGGCGCTCCGGGGCCGCCGGCCCCGCCGGACCCGGTCCGGCTCGGGACGGCGCGCGGTCGCTGGCTGCTGCTGGCCACCGTGCTCGCGTCCGGGATGGCGTTCCTCGACGCCACCGCGGTCACCGTCGCGCTGCCGGCCATCGGCCGGGACCTCGGGGCCGGCCTGTCGGGCCTGCAGTGGACCGTCACCGGCTACACGCTCGCCCTGGCCGCGCTGATCCTGCTCGGCGGTGCCCTGGGCGACCGCTACGGCCGCCGCCGGGTGTTCCTCGTCGGCGTCGGCTGGTTCGCCGCCGCCTCCCTGCTGTGCGGGCTGGCCGCGAGCCCAGGCCAGCTGGTGGCCGCGCGCGTGGTGCAGGGCGTGGGCGGGGCGCTGCTGACGCCGGGCAGCCTGGCGCTGCTGCAGGCCTCCTTCCGGCCGGGCGACCGCGCCGTGGCGATCGGCCGCTGGTCGGCGCTGGGCGGCATCGCCGGGCTGGCCGGCCCCTTCCTCGGCGGGCTGCTCGTCGACGCGGTGAGCTGGCGGCTGGTCTTCCTGCTCAACGTGCCGGTGGCCCTCGCCGTCCTCGCCGTGGCCGGCCGGCACGTGCCGGAGAGCCGCGACCCGGATCGGTCGGGGCGCTTCGACGTCCCCGGGGCCGTGCTGGGCGCGGTCGCGCTGGGCGCGCTGACCCAGGCGCTGATCGTCGCCGGGGAGCGGCCGGACGCCGCCGCGGTCGTCCTGCCGGCGGTCGTGGGCCTCCTCGCCGGGGTGGCGTTCGTCGTGCGCGAGCGGCGGGCGGCCGCGCCGATGCTCCCGCCACGGCTGTTCGCCGACCGCACCTTCACCGGCGCCAACCTGGCCACCTTCGCCGTCTACGGGGCGCTGGGCGGGCTGTCGCTGCTGCTCGTGCTGCAGCTGCAGGTGGTGCTCGGGTACGACGCCACCGCGGCGGGCGCGGCGATGCTGCCCTCGATCGCCGTCATCACGCTGCTGTCCGCCCGGTTCGCGGCGCTGGCCGGCCGCACCGGCCCCCGGCTGCCGATGACGGCGGGCCCGCTGGTGGCCGGGGCCGGGATGCTCCTGCTCGCCGGGGTGGACGGCCGCGAGCCCTACGTGCTGGACGTGCTGCCCGGATCGCTGCTGCAGGGCCTGGGCATGGCGATCACCGTCGCGCCGCTGACGGCCACCGTGCTGGCCGCCGCACCCGACGCGCTCGCCGGGGTGGCCAGCGGCGTGAACAACGCGGTCGCCCGGGCCGCGCAGCTGCTGGCGGTCGCCGCGCTGCCGGTCGTCGTCGGCCTCACGGGGGACGACTACGCCGATCCCGCCGCGCTGGCCGGCTCCTACCGGACCGGCGCGCTGGTCTGTGCCGCGCTGTTCGCGCTCGGCGCGCTGACCTCCTGGTTGACCGTGCGCAGCGACGTCCTCCGGGTGTGATCCCATCCACTGGACCCGGATGTGGTCAATTCCGATCGATCTGGTAGACATAGACCTCGTGGCGGCGACGGCGGTGCTCCTGGTGGGGCGGATCCACGTCGACCTGCTGCGCGTCTGCACCGCCTGCTGTCCGGGCTGCTGACCTCCCGCGCCTGAGCGCGCGCCCCCCGTCAGACCTCCCGTGCTGCTGCGCGCCCTCCTGCGCGCCCGCGGATCCCAGACTCGGAGCCCAGCCCCGTGAAGACCCTCATCCTGCTCGCCCTCGCCGGCCTGGGCGCCCAGCTCGTGGACGGCAGCCTCGGCATGGCCTACGGCGTCACCTCGACGACGCTGCTCCTGGCCATCGGCACCAACCCGGCCGCCGCCTCGGCGACCATCCACCTCGCCGAGATCGGCACGACGCTCGCGTCGGGCCTCTCGCACTGGAAGTTCGGCAACGTCGACTGGCGGGTCGTCGCCAAGGTCGGCGTCCCCGGCGCGATCGGCGCGTTCGCCGGCGCCACCGTGCTGTCCAACCTCTCCACCGAGGTCGCCGCCCCGGTGATGAGCCTGATCCTGCTGGCCCTCGGCATCTACCTGCTGGTCCGCTTCACCCTCCGCGGCATCGACCGGCGCAACCTCGGCAAGCCGGTGCGCAAGCGGTTCCTCGGTCCGCTGGGCCTGGTCGCCGGCTTCGTCGACGCCACCGGTGGCGGCGGCTGGGGCCCGGTCGGCACCCCGGCGCTGCTGGCCAGCGGCCGCATGGAGCCGCGCAAGGTGATCGGCTCGATCGACACCTCCGAGTTCCTCGTCGCGCTGGCCGCCAGCCTCGGCTTCCTCGTCGCCCTCGGCTCGCAGGGCATCGACTTCGCCTGGGTCGCCGCCCTGCTGATCGGCGGGCTGATCGCCGCGCCGATCGCCGCCTGGCTGGTCCGCCACGTCCCGCCGCGGCTGCTCGGCTCGCTGGTCGGCGGCATCATCGTGCTGACCAACACCCGCACCCTGCTGCGCAGCGACTGGCTCGACGCGCCCGACGCCGTCCGCTACCCGATCTACGTGGCGATCTACCTGGTGTGGGCCGCGGCGGTGGCCTGGTCGTTCGTCCAGTACCGCAAGGACCGCGCCCTGGAGTCCGCCGACGCGCTCGCCGCGGAGGCCGCCCGCCTGGCCGAGGCCGAGCGGACGGTGCCGCCGGCCGACGCCGCGGACGCCGCCGACCTGGGTCGCTCGCTGGCCGGGCGTCCCAGCGCTCCGCAGGACTGAGGAAGGTCCCCGTCCGAGCCGGACGGGGTCGACGGGGAGGCCCCGTCCGGTGACCGCCGGGCGGGGCCTCCCGCGTCTCACCGGCCGGCCAGCAGCCGCTCCTCCAGCTCGGCGGGCAGGCCCGGCTCGGGCAGCCCGTGGGGCGGCGGGAGGCGGTGGACGTCGCTGCGCAGCCACGCCCAGGTGTCGGCCACCGACTCGCGCAGGGGGCGGCTGGGCAGCCCCAGCTCGCGGGCGCGGGTGGTGTCGACGTCCCACGCGGGGACGGCGAGGTCCCGCGGCAGCCACAGCGGCAGGTGCAGCCACGGCTCGACGCCGGCGGCCAGCAGCTCCGCCTCCGGCACGGCGACGAACTCCGCGTCGGCGCCGGTGACCTCCCGGCAGGTCGCCAGCAGCCCGCCGAGCGTGGTCATGCCGGCCGGCCCGGTGGCGTTGACCGCGCCGCCCTGACCGCGCTCGGCCATCGCGACCAGCCAGCCGGCCAGGTCACGGGCGTCGACGAGGGCGATCGGCTGGTCGAGGGCGTCGGGCACCACGACCCTGCCGCCGCGGGCGATCCGCTCCAGCCACCAGCCCAGCCGGTGCACGTTGTCGTGCGGGCCCACGATCAGGCCGGCCCGGGCGGTGAGGAACCGGTCGCCGAACGCCGCGCCGAGCACGCGCTCGGCGGCCGCCTTGACCGGCCCGTACTCGTCGTCGTCGGTGGTCCAGACGGGCTCGTCCTCCCCGCGCAGCGGGCCCGGCGGCCAGTTCCGGTAGGCGTTGAGGCTGCTCACGAAGGCGTAGCCGCGCACAGGCTCCTCCGCCAGCGCCGCCGCGGCCGCCGCGGCCGCCGCCCGGCTCTGGCAGGAGGTGTCGACGACGAGCTCCGGCCGCCGGCCGGCCAGCGCGGCCGGCAGCGCGGCAGGGTCCTCCCGGTCGCCGTGCAGGGCCAGCACGCCGCCCGGCGGCTCGCCGCTGCGGCCGCGGGTGAAGGTGGCGACCTCGTGGCCGCGGTCCAGGGCCGCCGTCGCCACGTGCCGGCCGAGGAAGGCGGTACCGCCGAGGACGAGCAGTCGCATGACCGACAGCCCAGCGGCTCCGCTCCCCCGGCGTCCACCCGGTTCGCCGACGGCGCAACGCCCGCCGCCCCGGGGACGGTCAGCCGGCAGGGCTCCAGCGGCCGGTGACCAGGTCGGTCCAGATCCGGCGGATGGCGAGGGAGTTGCGGTCGGCGCGGGCGTGCGCGTTGAGGTGCTGGGCCAGCGGGTACTCCGCGGGCAGCGCCTCGAGCAGGTCGCGGTCCTCGTCCTCCACGACGTCGTCGAACGCCAGGATCTCCGCGGCCGGGCGGTCGGCCTCGGTGTCGGTGCGCAGCACGGTCTGGGTGATGGTGCAGCGCTCGTCGTCCACCGGGGTGATCGCCTTGACCATCAGGTGGCGCAGCCCGTCGGGGTAGTCGATGAGCATGTGCCCGAGGAAGGGCAGCAGCAGCGTGCTGGTGGTGCGGCGCACCGTCGTCCCGATCTCGCCGGGGCGGGCCTCCACGGGTACCTCTCCCGTCGCGCGCAGGCCGCCGGGCACCCGGACGACGGTGGTCTCCGTGAGCTCCGGGCGGTCGGGGTTGCCGAAGGTGTTGCGGTGCACGAAGGCCACGTGGCCCGGGTCGAAGTTGTTCTCCAGCAGGTGCATGGCCGTGCAGTGGAAGTCCCACGTCCGCTCGGGCACCACCCGCCAGGCCGGGTCGTCGAACTCGGGGATCCCGGGGATGCCGGTGATCGGCCCGCCCTCGGCCTCGGTGGCCAGGCAGATCCACACCATGCCGTAGCGCTCCTGCGCGGCGACCATGGTCAGCCCGCTCTTCGTGGGATGCGGGGAGTCGGGGAACTGCGGGATCCGCTGGGTGCGGCCCTGCGCGTCCCACTCCCAGCCGTGGTAGGGGCAGACCAGGTGGCAGTCGGTGATCCAGCCGCGGGACAGCGGCGCGTCGCGGTGCGCGCAGCGGTCCAGCGCGGCCGACACCGGCGCGCCGGGCTCCGGCCGCCACAGCACCAGGCCCGTGCCCAGCACCCGCCGGGCCACCGGGGCGTCGGTGACGTCGGCGGAGAACCCGACGCAGTACCAGAACCGGCGGAACACCGGGTGCTCGCTGAGGACGAGGTGCTCGGGCCCGGCGTGCCGGGTCACCCGGACGCCGTCCTCGGTGGCAGCGGGCATCCCGGAGAGGGTCGTCATCGTGGTGGTGCTCCTCCGCCGGCCCGGCGGAGGCGGGGTCCCCCGCCCGCGGCCCGCCGCGCCTGGGAGCGATCCCAGCCGACGCGCGTTCCGGGGCGGTTGCGGGCGGGTGTCGCTCCGGCGTCCGGTCAGACGGCGGGCAGCACCGGCACCTGCGGCAGCGGGGTGGCCCGCGCGGCGGCCAGCACCATGGACGGCGACCGGGGCAGGCCGCGGCGGGTGCACAGCCGCAGCGCCCGCGCGCCGGTGACGACGTCGGTCTCCGGCGGCACCACCAGCAGGTCGGCGCGGCGGTTGCCGCCGGCCCAGCTCAGGCAGACCACCCCGGGGTCCATGCTGCGGAACCCCCCGGTGCGCACGGTGCGGCCGCCGACGACCACCTTGCGGGGAGCGGGCAGCCAGGCGTCGAGGGCGTAGGTGAACCGCTCGACGCGCAGGTCGCGCCGGTCGAGCGCGGCGATCAGCTCGGGCACCTCCACGGCGAGGTCGCGGCTGCGCGGGAACCAGGCGCCGTCGAAGGTCGACGTCCCGTCCCCGGCGTCGCTGCGGATGCTCACCCGGACGTCGATCCCCCCGCGGTGGCCCTCGGAGAGCAGTTCGGTTCGGGTGGTCCTCATCAGCGTCAGCCCCGCCTTCCGTCGTCCGCGGGCCCCGACCGACAGGAGCCCACGCCGAAGGTACGAGGCGGCATCGCCGCAGCCCCGCGCGTTGCGGGCGGGCGGGTCGGACCGTTCCGGCCGGTCATCACGACCCGTCATCGACCGGCCACGCAACCCCCCGCCGACCGGGGCCGGAGACGACGACGGGGCCGCCGCCTGGTGGCGACGACCCCGGCGGCCCCGCTGCAGCGGGGTCCTCCGTCAGGCCGGCTTGGGCTTGCGGTTCTTGGCCTTGCCGCGCTCGGTCTGGTCGAGCACCACCTTGCGGATGCGGACAGCCCCGGGGGTGACCTCGACGCACTCGTCCTCGGCGCAGAACTCCAGCGCCTGCTCCAGGTTGAGGATGCGCGGCGGGATCAGCCGCTCGAGTTCCTCGGAGGTGGACTTGCGCATGTTGGTGAGCTTCTTCTCCTTGGTGATGTTCACGTCCATGTCGTCCGGACGGGAGTTCTCACCGACGATCATGCCCTCGTAGACGTCCGTCCCCGGCTCGACCATGAGCTGACCCCGCTCCTGCAGGGAGAACATCGAGTAGGTGGTGGCCACGCCCTGGCGGTCGGCGACCAGCGAGCCGGTCGGGCGGGCGCGCATGTCGCCCAGCCACGGCTCGTAGCCCTCGAGGTTGTGGTTCAGGACGCCGGTGCCGCGGGTCTCGGTGAGGAACTCGGTGCGGAACCCGATCAGGCCGCGGGACGGGACGATGTACTCCATCCGCGCCCAGCCGGTGTCGTGGTGCACCAGGTTCTCCAGCCGCCCGCGGCGGTTGGCCAGCGCCTGGGTGAGCGTGCCGACGTACTCGCCGGGGGTGTCGATCGTGACGCGCTCGACCGGCTCGTGCAGCTTGCCGTCGATGGTCTTGGTGACCACGGTCGGCCGGCCGACGGTGAGCTCGAACTCCTCGCGGCGCAGCTGCTCGACGAGGATGGCCAGCGCCAGCTCCCCGCGGCCCTGCATCTCCCAGGTGTCGGGACGGTCGGTGGGCAGCATGCGCACCGAGACGTTGCCGACCAGCTCCTGGTCGAGGCGGTTCTTGATCAGCCGGGCGGTCAGCTTCTTGCCGGAGCGGCCCGACAGCGGCGAGGTGTTGATCCCGATGGTGATCGAGATCGACGGCTCGTCGACGGTCAGCGGCGGCAGCGGGCGCGGGTCGTTCGGGTCGGCGAGGGTGTCGCCGATCATGATGTCCTCGATGCCGGCGATGGCGACGAGGTCGCCGGGGCCGGCGCTGTCGGCCGGGGTGCGGGTGAGCCCCTCGGTCATGAGCAGCTCGGTGATCTTGACGTTCTTGATGGTGCCGTCGATCTTGCACCAGGCGACCTGCTGGCCGCGCTTCATCTCGCCGGAGTGGATCCGCAGCAGCGCCAGGCGGCCCAGGAACGGGGAGGCGTCGAGGTTGGTGACCTGGGCCCGCAGCGGCTCCTCGGCGTCGTAGCTGGGCGCCGGGATGGTCTCCAGCAGCGTCTTCACCAGCGGCGCGAGGTCCGGGCTGTCGGGCACGGTGCCGTTCTCGGGGCGGTTGAGCGACGCCTGGCCGGTGCGGCCGTTGCAGTAGACGATCGGGAACTCGAGGGCGTCGGCGTCCATGCCGGCGTCCTCCATGAGCTCCATGAACAGCTCGTAGCACTCGTCGACGACCTCGGCGATGCGCGCGTCGCCGCGGTCGGTCTTGTTGACCGCGAGGATGACCGGCATCCCCTTGCCCAGCGCCTTGCGCAGCACGAAGCGGGTCTGCGGGAGCGGGCCCTCGGAGGCGTCCACGAGCAGGACGACGCCGTCGACCATCGACAGGCCGCGCTCGACCTCGCCGCCGAAGTCGGCGTGGCCCGGGGTGTCGACGATGTTGACGACGACGGGGTTGCCGTTCTCGTCGGCCAGCCGGATCGCGGTGTTCTTCGCGAGGATGGTGATCCCGCGCTCGCGCTCGAGGTCCATCGAGTCCATCACGCGGTCCTGCGTGGTGTCGGCGTCGGTGCCCTCGCCCTTGGCCCGCCCGAGGGCGCCGGCCTGGCGGAGGAGGGCGTCGACCAGGGTGGTCTTGCCGTGGTCGACGTGGGCGATGATCGCCACGTTGCGCAGGTCGCTGCGGGTGGGCATGCGGAGAGGCACCTCAGGAAGTCCGGGATCGCACCGCGCGGTCGCGCGCGGGCACCAGGTCCAACAACCCTCCGGGCTGCGACCTTCCCCGCAACTCTAGGCGCTCAGCGCAGCGCGGTCTGCGTCTCCGGCCGGTCGGCCAGCGCGAACGTCACCCCTGCGGCGGTGATCGTGACCAGACTCACCGCCAGCCAGGCCGCCATCCCCACCCCGAGCGCCAGCACGTGGGCCAGGACGAACGCCCCGACGTAGAGCCCGCCGAGGCCCAGGGCCACCGCCCAGCCGCGCCGCTGCACCCACAGCCGGGCCGCGGCGAGCCCGCCCGCGACGAAGACGGCGCCGCCCAGCGCGCGGATGCCGGTGCCCTGCGCGATGCCGAAGCCGGCCGCCAGCCCGGTGGCGACCAGGGCGGCCGAGGGGAAGCGGGTGCGGGCGCGGGTCAGCAGCGAGGTTGCCATGGCCGCCAGTCTGCCCCGGGACGGACGAGGGGCCCCGGACGGCGTCCGGGGCCCCTCGTACGCCCCCTGCAGGGGGTCCTTGCTCAGGCGGTGCGGAGCACGGCCTCGATCTCGAGCTCGACGCTGATCTTGTCGCCGACGACCACGCCGCCGCCGTCCATCGGCATGTCGATGTCGACGCCGAACGCCTTGCGGGAGATCTCGGTCTTGGCGCTGAAGCCGGCGCGGGTGCCGCCGTAGGCGTCCGGGCCGAAGCCGTTGAGCTCCAGCTCCAGGGTGACCGGCTTGGTGATGCCCTTGATGGTGAGGTCGCCCTCGACGGTCCAGTCGCCGCCGTCGGTGCTGACGCGGGTGGAGCGGAAGGTCATGACCGTGTGGTTGCCGACGTCGAAGAAGTCCGCGGAGCGGATGTGCGCGTCGCGCTGCTCCTGGCGGGTGTCGATCGAGTCCATGTCGATCGTGGCGGTGACGGTGGACCGGGTCGGGTCCTCGGCGGTGGTGATCTCGCCGGAGAACTCGCGGAAGTACCCGCGGACCTTGCTGACCATCATGTGGCGGACGGAGAAGCCCACGGTGGAGTGGGTGGGGTCGATGTCCCAGGTGCCGGCGACGTAGCCGGGGATCTGGACGGCGGCGGGCGAGCTCATGGTGACTCCTGTGTGGTTGAGCGTTTGACCTTCGTGCTGACCGTAGCGTAGTTGAGAGCTTGACTATTCCGCCAGTACCATCGGGAGCATGTCCTCCAGTGCCGCGCCGTCCGCGCAGCCCCCGGCTCCCGAGACCCCCCGCTGGCTGGACGCCGAGGAGCAGGCGGCCTGGCGCGCGTGGCTGTTCAGCGCCCAGCTGCTGCAGGACCGGCTCGACCGCGAGCTGACCCACGCCACCGGCATCTCGCACGCCTACTACGAGATCCTCGTCGCCCTCTCCGAGACGCCCGGCCGGGCCATGCGCATGAGCGAGCTGGCCGACCGCTGCCTGTCCTCCCGCAGCCGGCTCTCGCACGCGGTGTCGCGGCTGGAGGAGCGGGGCTGGGTGCGCCGCCAGGTCTGCGCCGAGGACGGCCGCGGCCAGCTCGCCGTCCTCACCGACGACGGCTTCGCGGCGCTCGCCGCGGCCGCGCCGGTCCACGTGGAGGGCGTCCGGCGGCACCTGTTCGACCAGTTGAGCCCCGAGCAGGTCGCCGCGATGCGCGACTTCGGCGAGACCCTGCTGGAGCACCTGCGGCGTCCCTGACGGCTCCGCGCCCACGGACCGTGCACGCGGCGTGGTGCGGGCGGCACGACCGGCACGGTCCGTGCACGCACGGTGGTCACGCGTGGGGCCGGGAACTCACCGGCCCGCTCCCCCGTCCAGCAGGCGTGCGCGCGCGGACGCTCCTCCTCTCCCTGGCCGGCGTCCTGTGCGCCTGCACGAGCACGGTGCCCGGGCAGGCCACGCCGCCCGGAGCCGGCGGCGCTGCGGGCCCCGGCGAGCTGGAGTTCACCCGCGACGGCGGCTGCGGGGAGGTGACGATCTGGGCGGCCACGGAGGAGGCCGACCGCGCCTTCCGGGTCACCGTCGACGTCTCCGACCGCTCCACCGTCGCCCCGACCACGTACGACGTCGACCTCCGCGACCCGACGGTGATCGCCCAGCTGCTCACCGGGTCGAACCTGACCGACAACTTCTGCACCGACGTCATCGACTCCGCCAGCCAGCCCACCGACGTCGCCGAGGTCACCACCGGCACCGGCGAGCTGGTCGTCGACCCGCCGGAGGGCGGCGAGGACTGCGTGCACGCCGAGCTGACGCTCACCGGGGTGGTGGCCTCCGACGGCACCCGCATCGGCGACATCACCATGGAGACCGACTTCGCCGGCTGCCACGTCGGGGGCTGACGGCCGGCCTCAGCCGAGCAGGGTCGGGTCCGCCCGCAGCTCGGCCCGCACGCTCGACTCCCACAGCCCCGGAAAGCCGCTGCCGTCACCGGCCCGCTTGCGGGCCAGCCACGCCTCGGGCACCGCGCTCGCCCCGCGGCCGCCGGCCGCGCGCACCATCCAGGCGCTGCGGCAGCGCTGCTCGAGCGACACCGCTCGCAGGTGCACCGCCGCCACCGTCGGGCCCAGGACGAAGACGCCGTGCCCGGCCAGCAGGGCCAGCTCGGCGTCCCCCATCGCCTCGACCGCGCGCCGGGCCGCGCCGGCGTCGTTGACCCCGCCCTCGTACTCGTCGACCAGCACCAGTTCCCCGCCGCCGCCCAGGCCGGAGCTCTGGTCGTAGACCGGCGGCACCTCGCGCAGGCCGGCCCAGGCCAGGCCGAAGCGCGGGTGGTTGTGCACGGCGACCCGCACGTCCGGGCGCAGCCGGTGCAGCTCCAGGTGCAGCGGAATGCCCAGCGGCACCGGCCAGTCGCCCTCGAGGACGTTGCCGTCGAGGTCGATGCGCAGCACGTCGCGGGCGCGGAACTCCTGCCAGGTCAGCAGCCACGGGTTGCACAGCAGCGTGCCGTCGCCCAGGGCGTAGGTGATGTGGCCGGCCAGGTGGTCGTCGTAGCCCTCCCGCCACAGCGTCCGCGCCAGCAGCACGATCTCCTCGGCCGGGGTGAGCTCCGGGACCAGCTTGTCGGCGGTGGGCACGAACGTCACGGCGGACCTCCTCGTCGGCGGGTGCCTGCGAGTCAGCCGGGCGGCCGCCGGGGGTGTCAAGGGCGGTGCTCGGTCCGCGGGAGGACGCGCGGGTCATCCCGCGGGTGGACGACGGCGCGCGGCGCCCTGCCTAGGGTCTGAGGAGATGGACTCCCCGCTCGAGCGCCTGGCCGCGTGGCTGCGCGCGCACCCCCTCGGCGTCGACGTCGGCATCGCCGGGCTGGTCTGGTTCGTCACCGTGCTGCTGCTCGCCGCCGGCTACTGGCCGGCCGAGGGCGCCAGCGTGGTCGTCGGCACCCTGCTGACCGTGCCGCTGATCTGGCGGCGCCGCGCTCCGGTGCCCGCGGCGGCCGCGGTCGTCGTCGCCGGGCTGGTCGAGCTGGTCACGGTGCCCCAGTTCCTCGCGGCCAACGTCGCCGCGCTGGTCATGGTGCACGCGCTGGCCGCCTACGCCCCGCGCTGGGCCAGCCGCGCGGGGCTGGTCACCGGCCTGGTCGGCGCCCTGCTGGCCGCCGTCCGCTACTACGACGTCGGCGGCTCCGGGGAGACCACCGTCCTCACCGCCGGCTCGATCGGCGTGGCCGTCGTGGCCGCGTGGGCGCTGGGCGACCTGCGCCGGGCCCGGCTGCAGCAGTTCGCCACCCTCGAGGACCGCGCCCGGCTGCTGGAGATCGAGCGGGACCAGGAGATGCGGCTGGCGGCCACCGCCGAGCGCGCCCGCATCGCGCGGGAGATGCACGACGTCGTCGCCCACTCCCTGTCGGTCGTCATCGCCCAGGCCGACGGCGGCCGGTACGCCGGCCGCACCGACCCGGCCGCGGCCACCGGCGCGCTGGAGGCGATCGCGGCCACCGGCCGGCAGGCGCTCACCGACATGCGCGCACTCCTCGGCGTGCTCCGCGAGGGCCCGGGCGAGGAGTACGCCCCGCAGCCGGACGTCGCGGCGATCCCCGCGCTCGTCGAGGACGTGCGGGCCAGCGGCCTGGACGTCGACCTGCTGGTCGAGGGCGAGCCGCGACCGCTGCCGGCCGGCCCGCAGCTGGCCGCCTACCGGATCGTGCAGGAGTCGCTGACCAACGTGCTCAAGCACGCCGGCCCGGCCAGCCGCGCGTGGGTGCGGCTGCACTGGCGCCCCGACGCCCTGGAGCTGTCGGTGCTGGACGACGGCCGCGGCGCCTCGGCCGCGCTGGTCGGCGCCGGCGCACCCGACGGCGGGCAGGGGTTGGTCGGCATGCACGAGCGGGCGCGGCTGCACGGCGGGCAGCTGTCGGCCGGGCCGCGCGGCGGCGGCGGGTTCGGCGTCCACGCCGTCCTCCCCTACCGGGGCAAGCGGTGATCCGGGTGGTGCTGGTCGACGACCAGCAGATGGTGCGCGCGGGCTTCCGCATGGTCATCGACTCCCAGCCCGACCTCACCGTGGTCGGCGAGGCCGGCACCGGCGACGAGGCGGTGCGGGTGCTGCGCCAGGTCGACGCCGACGTCGTCCTCATGGACGTCCGGATGCCCGGCACCGACGGCATCGAGGCCACCCGGCAGGTCACCGCGATGCCCGAGCCGCCGCGGGTGGTCGTGCTGACCACCTTCGACCTCGACGAGTACGTCGTCGCCGCGATCGGCGCCGGGGCCAGCGGCTTCCTGCTCAAGGACGCCCCGCCCGAGGAGATGCTCGCCGCGGTGCGCACCGTGCACGCCGGCGACTCGGTGATCGCGGCCAGCTCCACCCGGCGGCTGCTGCAGCACGTCGCGCCGATGCTGCGCGGCGCCCCGCCCGCCCCCGGCGGCACCGAGCCCTTGGAGCTGGGCGAGCTGACCCCGCGCGAGCGGGAGGTGCTCGTGCAGATGGCCTACGGGGCCACCAACGCCGAGATCGCCGCGCACTTCTTCGTCAGCGAGGCCACGGTGAAGACGCACGTCGGTCGGGTGCTGGCCAAGACCGGGTCGCGGGACCGCGTGCAGGCCGTCGTCCTGGCGTTCCGGACCGGGCTTGTGCAGCCGGCCGACCTGCTGCGCGACGCGGCGGGTACGACCCCGGGCTGACCTGCGGATCATCCCCCGCTCCGACGCGGGACGACGGCTCCGGACGGGAGCGTGAGGAGGTACCGCTCACCGAGCCCCGGAGGCCTCCTTGTCCGCACCCGTCCCCGTCATGACCGTCCCCGGCGAGCCGCCGTCCAGCGGCGCCGCCGTGCGCGCCACCGGCCTGACCAAGACCTACGGTCGCGGGGAGACCGCGGTGCACGCCCTGGCCGGTGTCGACGTCGCCTTCGACCGCGGCGCGTTCACCGCGATCATGGGGCCCTCGGGCTCCGGCAAGTCGACGCTCATGCACTGCCTGGCCGGGCTGGACGCCCCCACCGGCGGCCGGGTGCACCTCGGCGACACCGAGCTGACCAGCCTGCGCGACGACCAGCTGACCCGGCTGCGGCGCGAGCGGATCGGCTTCGTGTTCCAGTCGTTCAACCTGCTCCCGGTGCTCGACGCCCGGGAGAACATCGTCCTGCCGATGCAGCTGGCCGGCCGCCGGCCCGATCCCGCGTGGTTCGACGCGGTGATCGCCCGGCTGGGCCTGCGCGAGCGCCTGCGCCACCGCCCCTCGGAGCTGTCCGGCGGGCAGCAGCAGCGGGTCGCCGTCGCCCGGGCGCTGCTCCCCCGGCCCGACGTCGTCTTCGCCGACGAGCCCACCGGCAACCTCGACTCGCGCTCCGGCGCCGAGGTGCTGGACCTGCTGCGCAGCAGCGTGCGGGAGACCGGCCAGACCGTCGTCATGGTCACCCATGACCCGACGGCGGCGGCCTACGCCGACCGCGTGCTGCTGCTCGCCGACGGGCGGGTGGCCGGCGAGATCGCCGAGCCGACCGCCGCGGCCGTCGTGGACGCGCTCCGCGGACTGGGGGCCTGACCCCGTGCGACAGGTCACCCTGGCCGGCCTCCGGGCGCACGCCGCCCGGCTGGTCGCCTCGACGCTGGCGATCGTCATCGCGGTCGGCTTCGTCGTGGCCACCATCGTCCTCAGCGACACCTCCCGCGACACGCTGCTCGAGGCGGCCGGCGCGCCGTACGTCGCCACCGACCTGGTCGTCACCTCCGACGACGGCGAGTACCTCGACCCGGACGCGGTGGCCGGCCTGCCGGGGGTCGCGGCGGTGGCCCCCAGCCTCGAGACGTCGGTGCAGGCGGCGCTGCCCGGCCGCACCGGCACCCAGTACCTGATGGTCACCTCGGTCGCCGCGGACCCCGAGCTGCGCTGGCAGCAGCTGGCCGACGGCGCGCTGCCCGACCGGACCGGCGAGGTCGCGGTCAGCGAGCGGACCGACGCCGAGGTCGGCGACCGACTGCCGGTGACCGCCTACCTGCCCGACGGCGGCGAGACGACCGCCGAGGTCACCGTGGTGGGCGTCGTCGACCTCCGCGGCGACCCCACCGCGGGGCTCTTCGGGCGGGCCTTCGTCACCGACGAGCAGGCCCTCGCCTGGGGCGCCGGCGGCGCGACCGAGCTGCGGGTGGCCGCGGCCCCGGGCACCGACCCCGGGCAGCTGGCCGCCACCGTGCGCGACGCCCTGACCGGGGCGGTCACCGTGCGCACCGGGGAGGAGCAGGCCGAGCGGCTCGCCGCCGAGCTGACCGGCGACACCCTGGTGCTGACCACGATCCTGCTGGTGTTCGGCACCGTGGCCCTGCTGGTCGCCGGGCTGGTCATCGCCAACACCTTCGCCGTGCTGCTCGCCCAGCGGACCCGCGACCTTGCGCTGCTGCGCTGCGTCGGGGCCACCGCCCGGCAGGTGCGGCGCAGCGTGCTCGCCGAGGCCGCGCTCACCGGCCTGGCCGCCTCGGCCCTCGGCGTGGGCGCCGGCATCGGGCTGGCCGCGATCGTCTCCGGGCTGGTCGGCGAGGACTCGCCGGTGCCGCTGTCGGGCATCTCGGTGTCGCTGCTCGCCGTCCTCCTGGGGCTGGGCATCGGCACGCTGACCACCGTGGTGGCCGCGCTGGCCCCGGCGCGGGCGGCCACCCGCGTGGCACCGCTGGCCGCGCTGCGGCCGATGGACCCCGCCCCCCTGCGCTCGCGCGGCGGCATCGCGCGGCTGGTCGCCGGGCTGGTGCTCGTCGTCCCCGGCGTGGCGCTGATGCTCCTCGGCGTGGCCCTCGGCGACGTCCTGGTGGCGCTGCCCGGCGGGGCGGCCAGCTTCCTCGGCGTCGTCCTGCTCGCCCAGCGGGCGGTGCCCCCGGTCGTCGCGTTGGCCGGCCGGCTGGCCGGTCGCGGAGTGCCGGCCCGGCTGGCCGCCGGCAACGCCACCCGCAATCCCCGGCGGACGGCGGCCACGGCCACGGCGCTGCTCATCGGGGTCACGCTGACCACCGCCATGGTGGTCGGGGCGGCCACCACCCGCTCGACCGCGCAGGCCGGCCTGGCCGCGCAGTACCCGACCGACGTGGTCGTGTACGGCAACACCGAGGACGGCGTCCCGGCGACGCTGCTCGACCGGCTGACCGCCGTGGACGGCGTGGAGGCCGGCGTCGGGCTGACCGGCGGCATCCTGACCGGGCCGGACGGCACCGACACGTGGAGCCAGGGCGTCGACCCGCGGGCCGCGGCGCCGGTGCTGCGCTCCACCGACGACCTCCCGCTGCCCGCCGACGGCACCGCCGTCCTCCCGTGGTGGACGGTGTCGGCGTGGGGCGTCGAGGAGGGCGACCAGGTGACCCTCGAGGGGCCCGGCGGCTCCCGCACCCTCACCGCGCGGCTGGGCGACACCGACTACCCCCTGCTCACCACCGCCGACCTCACGGCCCTGGCGCCCGACGCCTACGTCGACACGTTCTGGCTCCGGCTGGCCGACGGCGCCGACCAGACCGAGGTCGTCGACGCGCTGACCGACCGGGTGGGCGAGGCACTGCCCACGGCCCTCGTCTCCGGGCTGGCCAGCGAGCGGGCCGCGCTGGACTCGGTGCTGGACGTGCTCCTGCTGGTGGTCACCGGCCTGCTCGCGGTCGCGGTGCTGATCGCGCTGATCGGCGTGGGCAACACCCTGGCGCTGTCGGTCGTGGAGCGGCGCCAGGAGAACGGCCTCCTGCGGGCCCTGGGGCTGACCCGCGGGCAGCTGCGCGGGCTGCTGGCCTGGGAGGCGGTGCTGGTGGCCGGGGTGGCCGCGGTGCTCGGCGTCGTGCTCGGCGGCGGCTACGGGCTGGCCGGCGCCGCGTCGGTGCTGGGTGACGTCGGCGAGGTGCAGCTGACCGTGCCGTGGCTGCAGGTGGCCGCGATCGTCGTGGTCGCCACCGCGGCGGGGCTGCTGGCCTCGGTGCTGCCGGCCCGCCGGGCGGCGCGCACACCGCCGGTGGCCGCCATCGCCGCCTGAGTGGAGTGGGAGGGACGCGGATTCCGCGCCCTCCCACTCCGCTCAGCGGGGCGGGGGAAGGGAGCGGCAGTCCGCGGCGAGGACGGCGCGCAGCAGGTCGGGGCGGTCGGTGACCACCCCGTCGACCCCGGCCGCGACGACGGCGCGCATGGTCGCCGGGTCGTCGACGGTCCACACCTGCACCCGCAGGCCGAGCGCGTGCGCCTGGCCGACCAACCGGCTCTCGGCGAACGGGACGTAGCCCGGCGTCCCGGCCGCGCCGTCGAGGGGGAAGCCGTGCGGAACGGCGATCCCGTCGAGGTGCAGGGCGGCGACCGCGGCGACGACGTCCCCGCCGAAGGCGTCGACGTCCAGACCGGCCAGCCACGGCGACCGCCCCGGCCGGCCGAGCTCCAGCTGGTCCGGCCCGGAGAACAGCGCGGTGAGGGCCAGCCGGGGCTCGACGGCGCGCACCTGCAGCAGCGCGCTCCAGTCGAACGAGGAGATCGCGACCCGGCCGACCAGGCCCGCCCGCCGCACCTCGGCCACGACCAGCGGCACCAGCCGGTCGCGCAGCGCCGGCTCGGCCGGGGTGACCTTGAGCTCGACGTCGACCGTGACCTCGCCGGCCCCGGGCGCGCGCACCAGGTCGAGGACCTCTCCGAGCAGCGGCAGCCCCGCCGGCGACGACGGCGGCCCGCACGCCACGGTGCGCACCTGCGCGAGCGTGAGCTCCGACAGCCGGCGCGGTCCGGGCACGTAGGGGAACTCCGGGTCGCCGGGCACGGCGGGGCGGGTGTCGCGGCAGCTCGCGGGGGCGAGGTCGCCGTCGTGGCCGACCACCACCTGCCCGTCCTCGGTGACGTGGACGTCGAGCTCGAGGGTGCTCACGCCGAGGGCCAGCGCCCCGCGGAAGGCGGTCAGGGAGTTCTCCGGCCACAGGTCGGCGCCCCCGCGGTGGGCGACCACCGCGACCGGGGGCAGCGGCACCAGCGGCGTCGGCTGGGCGGCGGCCGCCCGGCGGGCCGCGCCCGGTCCGACGTCGGAGACCAGCGTGACCAGCAGCGCGACGGCGACGACGGCGACCGACCAGGCGGATCTGCGCAACGCGGCACCTTCCGCGGGCCCCGGCCGGCCGGCCGGAGGGGGCGCTAACCCTCCCAGACCTCGCGGACCTCGGACAGGGCCTCGCGCGCCTGGCGTCGGCCGGCCTCGGCGGCCGGCCGCCGGGCCGCGGGGTCGAGCACGTTCGCGCCGATCGCCCGGCGGCTGTCCGCATCGGGGGCGACGACGGCGACGCGGGCCACCATCCCGGTGACCTGCGCGTCGACGCTGGCCATCGGCCCGACCCCGCGCGGGATCGGCGCCAGCACGACCAGCCGCTCGCAGCCGTCGGCGAGGTCGGCGTTGGCCGCCGACCGCATGCCGCCGTCGACGTACCGGCGGCCGTCGATCGTCACCGGCGGGTACACCCCCGGGACGGCGCAGCTCGCCGCGACCGCGGAGACCAGCGGCACCCCCGACTCCCGGTCGAGGGCGCGGAACTCCCCGGTCTCCGCGTCGACGACGGTGACCACCAGCCGCCGCTCCGGCCACTCCGTGCTGACCAGCCGGGAGCCGATGACCTCCAGGCGCTCGGCCTCCGGCGGGGTCAGCCCGGCCCGCTCGGCGGCCAGCGCAAGCGCGCCCACCCGGCGGCGGAACTCCTGGTCGCGCCCGCGGCTGCGCAGCATGGCCCATCCGTAGCGCGCCAGCGCCGCGCGCGTCATCCGGGCCACCTTCTCGGCGGCCGGCGGCTCCAGCTGACGGGCGTAGAGCTCCTCCAGGTCGGCGCCGCTGGTGATCTGGGCGCCCACCACCGAGCCGGCCGAGGTGCCCACCACGAGGTCGGCGGGAGTGAGGTCGACGCCGGCCTCGGCCAGGCCGGCCAGCATGCCGATCTCCCAGGCGATGCCGGTGATGCCCCCGCCGCCGAGGACGAGGGCCGTGCGGGGTGCGCTCATCGGGTCATCCTCACAGAGCGCGCACACTCGACACGGGACTGTGACCTGAGCCACGCTGGTCGGGCCCCGACCGGCGCCGAGAGGGACCCGCATGACCGCGACGCAGGACGCCTCCACCACCGCGATCCGCAGCTGGCCGCCGGGCCTGCCGCGGTCGCTGGACTACCCGCTGGTGCCGGTCGGCTCGATCCTGCGGGCGGCCGTGCGGCGCTGGGGCGACCGCACCGCGTTCCTCGACGCCGACGTGCCGCTGACCTACACCGAGCTGGGCCGGCGGGCGCACGCGGTCGCCGGCTGGCTGGCCGACGCCGGCATCGGCCGCGGCGACGTCGTCGCGGTGCACGCGCCGAACTGCCGCCAGTACCCGCCGCTGTACTACGGGGTGCTGCTGGCCGGCGCCACGTTCTCCCCCACCAACCCGCTGCTGCCCGCCGAGGAGCTGGCCGCCCAGCTCACCGACGCCGGCGCCCGGGTGCTCATCACCTGGGAGCAGGTGCTGCCGCTGGTGCGGGACGCGCTGGCGCGCACGCCGGTGGAGACCGTCGTCGTGACCGGGCCGGCGCACGTGCTCGACCTCGACGCCCGGCTGCAGCTCGCCGACGGCGACGTCGACGCCGCCGACCTGCTGGGCGCCGACCCCACCGACCGGCACCTCGACGACGCCGTCGACCCGGCCACCGACCTCGCCCACCTCGCCTACACCGGCGGCACCACCGGGGTGAGCAAGGGCGTGGAGCTGCCGCACCGGTGCGTCGTCACCAACGTGCTGCAGTCGGCCTGCTGGACCTCGGGGTCGGTGCCCGAGCTCGACGCGGCGGGCGACGTGACGCTGCGCCAGGTGGTGGGCCCGGAGGAGTACCCGGTGCGGCTGGGCGAGGCGCGGGTGGTGAACCTGACGCCCTGGTTCCACGCCATGGGCGCGATCGGCTACCTCAACGGCCTGGTCATGGGCGGGACGACCACCGTGATCCACATGCGCTTCGATCCCGAGCGCTACCTCGCCGACGCCGTCCGGCACCGGGTCACCAGCCTCGGCGGCGCACCCCCGGTGTTCGCCGCCCTCCTGCAGCTGCCCGGGATCGCCGAGGCCGACCTGTCCAGCGTGCGGGGCGTCGCCAGCGGCGCGGCACCGCTGCCGGTGCCGGTGATCGAGCGGCTGCAGGCGCTGGTGCCGGACGCCGTCATCGGCGAGGGCTACGGGCTGACCGAGGTGACCATGCAGGCCACCGGCAACCCGACGTTCCGCTCCGGCACCCGCAAGGCCGGCACCGTGGGGGTGCCGGTGTTCGACACCGAGATCACCATCCGGCCGCTGGGCGGCGGACCGGCGCTGCCGCCCGGCGAGCGGGGCGAGGTGTGCATCCGGGGGCCGCAGGTCATGCGTGGCTACGCGCACCGGCCGGAGGCCACGGCGGAGGCGATCGACGCCGAGGGCTGGTTCCACACCGGCGACGTCGGCGTGCTCGACGAGGACGGCTACCTCGCGATCGTCGACCGCACCAAGGACATGCTGCTGCACAAGGGCTACAACGTCTTCCCGCGGGAGCTGGAGGAGATCCTGTTCGGGGTGCCGGGCGTCGCCGGGGCCGCCGTCGTCGGCCGGCCCGACGAGCTGGCCGGCGAGCTGCCGGTGGCCTACGTCGTCCGCGCGGCCGGGGACGACGGCGCGGCGCTGACCGCGGAGTCGGTGATGGCCGCGGTGAACGGGCGGGTGACGCCGTACAAGCGGCTGCGCGACGTCGTCTTCGTCGACGCGATCCCGGTGTCGGCGGCCGGCAAGGTGCTCAAGCGCGAGCTGGCCGCCCGGGAGCGGGCCGGGCTGCCGGAGGCCTGACCGGGCGGCCGCCCTCCCCCGGAAGGGTGCGGCGCCACGCCGCGGGCCGGTGCGCTCACTATCGTCCGCGACGTGAAGCAGCACCGCGGAGACGCCGACGACCCCCACACCGGGGTGATGCTGGCGCACATCGAGGAGTCACCGGCCCGCCAGGTGCGGCGGCGGGTGGCCCTGGCCGCCTTCTTCCTCGGCCTCACCGTGCTCATCGTCTGGCTGGACCGGGACGCCTACCGGGACGGCGACGAGATCGGCATCTCCCTGCTCGACGCCGTCTACTACTCGACGGTCACCCTCTCGACCACCGGCTACGGCGACATCACGCCGCTGACCGACGGCGCGCGGCTGGTGAACATCCTGTTCATCACCCCGCTGCGCATCATGTTCCTGATCGTCCTCATCGGAACCACCCTCGAGGCGCTGACCGCGCGCTCGCGGGAGGAGTTCCGCATCCGCCGGTGGAGGTCCCACGTGCGCCAGCACGTCATCGTCTGCGGCTACGGCACCAAGGGCCGCAGCGCCATCCGCGCGCTGCGCGCCAACGGCACGCCGCCCGAGCAGATCGTCGTCGTCGACACCGACGCCCGGCTGGTCGACGAGGCGACGACGACCGGGCTGACCGGCGTGGTCGGCGACGCCGGCCGCCGCGAGGTGCTCAAGCGCGCCGCCGTCGAGCGCGCGCGGGCGGTGATCGTCGCGGCCAACCGGGACGACGCCGCGGTGCTCATCACGCTCACCGTGCGCCAGCTCAACGCGACCGTGCCGATCACCACCAGCGTGCGCGAGGAGGAGAACGCCAACCTGCTGCGCCAGTCCGGGGCCGACACGGTCATCACCACCTCGGCGACCTCCGGCCGGCTGCTGGGCCTGTCGACCGACCACCCGCGGGTGGTCAACGTGGTCGAGGACCTCGTCACCGGCGGGCAGGGCCTGGACCTCCACCAGCGCACGGTGAGCTCCGGCGAGGTGGGGCTGGGGCCGCGTCAGCTGCGCGACATCGTGCTGTCGGTGACCCGCGGCGGGCGCACGCTGCGCTTCGACGACCCGCTGATCGGCACGCTGCAGGCCGAGGACGAGCTGGTGGTCGTGCGCGCGCACTGACCCGCCGATGAGTTCGCGGCCGCCCGCGGGTCCGACCACCATGGGACGGGCACCGGACCGCGGGCTGATCGCGGCAGCAGTCGAGCCGCACGTCGAGTCGGGGGCGGTGCCCGGCCTGGTGTGGGCGGTGGCCCGCGGGGACGACGTCGCCGTCGGCTGCGCCGGGCTGCTGGACCCCGCCACCGGGACGCCGGTGCGCCGCGACTCGCTGTTCCGCATCTCCTCGATGACCAAGCCGGTCACCGCCGTCGCCGCGCTGGTGCTGGCCGAGGAGGGCCGGCTCGGGCTCGACGACCCGGTCGACGAGCTGCTGCCCGAGCTGGCCGGCCGCCGGGTGCTCGCCGCGCCGGACGGCCCGCTCGACGACACCGTGCCCGCCGAGCGCCCGCTCACCCCGCGCGACCTGCTCACCTCCACCATGGGGCTGGGCGCGGACATGACCGGCGCGCCGCAGCCGGCGATGGCGCGGTTGGCCGAGCTGGGCCTGCCGATGGGCCCGCCCGCGCCGGCCGCGATGCCGCCGCCCGGGGAGTACCTGCGGCTGCTCGGCCAGGTGCCGCTGGAGCACCAGCCGGGCCGGCGCTGGCTGTACCACCTCTCCCTCGACGTGCTCGGCGTGCTCGTCGGCCGCGCGGGCGGCGGGCCGTTCGACGAGGTGCTCGACGCGCGGGTGCTGCGCCCGCTGGGCATGCGGGACACCGGCTTCTGGGTGCCCGCCGCCGACCGGCCCCGCTTCGGCCCGAGCTGCTGGACCGATAACGGCACCGGGCAGCGGCAGGTCTACGACCCGGCCGACGGCCAGTGGGCGGCCCGGCCGGCGTTCCCCGGCGGTGGCGCCGGGCTGGTGTCGACCGTCGACGACCTGCTGGCCTTCGGCCGGATGCTGCGCCGCGGCGGCGACGGGCTGCTGTCGCAGGCCGCGGTGGCGGCGATGACCACCGACCAGCTGCCGCCGTCGGCGGCGGTCGACCCCACCGGCGCCACCGGCTGGGGCTTCGGCCTGGGCGTGCAGCGGCGCGACGACCCGCCGCTGCGGGCCGGCGCCTACGGCTGGGACGGCGGCATGGGCACCGTCTGGCGGAACGACCCGGGCCTGGACATGACCGCCGTGCTGCTGACCAACGAGCTGTGGAGCTCGCCGGAGCCGCCCCCGGTGGTGGGCGACTTCCTGCGCGCGGCCTACGCCTCGGTGGGCGGCTGACGCAGCACGTAGGTGCGGGTCGTCTCGCCGCGCCCGCGCAGCTCCACCTCCGCGCCGGGCGCCCAGCGCGACGCCTCGCCGCCGCCGGCGCTGCGCACGGTCGGCTCGCTGGTGACGATCCGGCCGGGGTGCTCCTTGGCCAGCTCGGTGAGCCGGGCCGCCTCGTTCACCGGATCGCCGATGACCGTGTACTCCAGCCGGCTGGCCGCGCCCACCTGGCCGGCCCAGACCCGCCCGCAGGCCACCCCGATGCCGACGTCGACCTCGCCGGCACGGCGCACCTCGGCGCCGATCCGCCGCGCCGCCCGGAGCGCGGCGCCGGAGGGGTCGGCGTGCTCGGCCGGCGCACCGAAGACGCACAGCGCGGCGTCGCCCTCGAACTTGTTGACCAGGCCGCCCTCGGCCTCGATCGCGTCGACGACGACGGCGAAGAACCGGTTGAGCAGGCCGACCATGTCCTCCGGACCGGTGCGGCGGACCAGCGAGGTGGAGCCGGCGATGTCGACGAACAGCGCGGCGACGGTGCGCAGCTCCCCGCCCAGCGAGACGCCGTCGGACAGCGCGCGCTGGGCGACGGTCGTCCCGACGTGCCGGCCGAACAGGTCGCGCAGCCGCTCCCGCTCGGCCAGCCCCGCGGCCATGGTGTTCAGCCCCTCCTGGAGCAGGCCGATCTCGCCGCCGTCGTCGACGACCACGCGCGCGTCGTAGTCGCCCTCGCCGACCCGCTGCACGGCCTGGCGCAGGTCGCGCAGCGGCTGGCCGACGGCGCGGGCGGTGAGCAGCGTGGCCAGGCCGCCGACCAGCACGGCGACCACGGTGAGGAAGACGACGGGCACCGGCCCGGGCCCGCCCGGATTGCTGGGGTCGAGGAACAGCAGGACGACGCCGACCATCGGCACGCCGCTGGTCAGCCCCCAGGTGAGCAACAGGCGCGGGCGCACGCCGAGGGTCAGCCGGCCGGTCGGCGGATGGGCGGCCAGCGCGCGGGCGGTCACCCCGCGGGCGGCTCGGGCGACCAGCAGGTAGGTGACGCCGGCGGTGGCGATGCCGCCGAGCAGCACCGCGACCGCGATCCGGATGCCGACCCGCGCGTCGGGGAACGACGCCGCGGCGACGACGCCGACCAGCACCGCGCCCACCAGCCAGACCAGCCCGGCGGTGACCGCGGTGTCCACCGGCAGCCGCAGGGTGCGCGCGGCCTCCTCGCGGGTGGGCTCGCGCCCGGCCTGCAGCCACGCCTGGGTGGTGCGCTGGCGGCCCAGCCCCACGCCGATGCCGATCGGCAGCCCGACGGCCAGGTAGGCCAGCGCGGTGAGCAGCACGGGGGTGCGGCCGTCGTCGCCGGCGCCGTCGTCGACACCGACCAGCAGCATGGTGACCGTCGCGACGCCGACCAGGTTGGCGACGACCACCAGCAGCACGATCAGCGGAACGGCGATCCGCCCGGTCGGCGCCCACGCGAGGACGGCGTCGGCGCGCTGCACGACGTCCGCCGTCCGGCGGGCACGGGAGGTCACGCGCTCATGATCGCCGAGCCGGGTCGCCGACGCCGTCCCGCTCCCCCGACGGGAGGACGTCCCTGCCCCCGGGACGACGGTGCCGGCACCGCCCGCACCGTGCCAGGGTGGGCCCGTGTTCGCGGTGCCCGACGGGCTGGTGGCGGTGGTCAAGCGCGACTGCCCCACCTGCGTGCTGGTCGAGCCGGTGCTCCGGCGGCTGGCCGCGAGCGGCCCGCTGACCGTGTACAGCCAGGACGACCCCGGGTTCCCCGCCGGGATCGCCGTGGTCGACGACCGCGAGCTGGAGGCCAGCTGGCGCCTGGGCATCGAGACGGTGCCCACCCTGCTGCGGATCGAGGGCGGCCGGGAGACCGGCCGGCTGGCCGGCTGGCTGCGCGACGCGTGGGCGGCGTTCACCGGCGTCGACGACCTCGGCGCGGACCTGCCCGAGCACCGGCCGGGCTGCGGCTCGCGCAGCGTCGAGTGGGGTGTCGAGGAGCAGCTGGCCCGCCGGTTCGGCGGGCGCGTGCTGACCAGCCGGCGGGTGGAGCTCGCCGACCTCGAGGACGAGGTCGAGGCGATGTACGACCGCGGCTGGACCGACGGGCTGCCCACGGTGCCGCCGACCGAGGAGCGGGTGCTGCGGATGCTCGCCGGCACCTCGCGCGCGCCCGGCGAGGTGGTCGCCGTCGTCCCGCCGGACCTGGTCGAGTGCACGGTGGAGAAGGTGGCCGTCAACGCCGTCCTCGCCGGCTGCCGGCCGGAGTACCTGCCGGTGGTGCTGGCCGCGGTCGAGGCGGCGTGCACCGACGCGTTCGCCCTGCACGGCGTCCTGGCGACGACGTACTTCGCCGGCCCGATGCTGGTCGTCAACGGGCCGGTGACCCGCCGGCTGCGGATGAACTCCGGCATCAACGCGCTGGGCCAGGGCAACCGGGCCAACGCGACGATCGGCCGGGCGCTGCAGCTGGTGGTGCGCAACGTCGGCGGCGGCCGGCCCGGCGGCGTGGACCGCGCGACGCTGGGCAGCCCGGCCAAGTACACGTTCTGCATCGCCGAGGCCGAGGACGGCCTCTCCCCCTTCGCCCCGCTGGCCGCCTCCCGGGGAGTGCCCGGGTCGGCGGTGACCGTCTTCGCCGCCGCGGGCTTCACCCCCGTGCTGGACCAGAGCAGCCGGACGCCGGAGCCGCTGGCCGCCACCCTGGCGCGGACGCTGGCCCAGCTGCCGCCGGGGGTGGACGCGCTGGTGGTGGTCAGCCCCGAGCACGGCCGGGTGTTCCGCGAGGCCGGCTGGGACCGGGCGCGGCTGGTGGCCGAGCTGGCGGCACTGGCCCCGCGGCCGCGCGAACCGCTGCTCACCTACGCCGGCGGCCCGGCCGGGATGATGTCGGCGGTCATCAGCAGCTGGGTGGCCGGGCCCACCGGCAGCGTCCCCGTCACCGTGCCGATCGAGGAGCCCTGATGGCCCGCGTCCTGCTCGACCCCACCTCCGAGCGGCAGCCCGCGCAGCGGACGCTGACCGCGCGCCCCGCGTCGCTCGACGGACTCACCGTGGGGCTGCTCGACATCTCCAAGACCCGCGGCGACGTGGTCGTCGACGAGCTGGAGCGGCTGCTGGCGGCCGACGGCGTGCGCACCCTGCGCTACCGCAAGCCGACCTTCGCCCGGCCGGCTCCGGTGGACCTGCGGCACGAGATCGCCACGCGGTGCGAGGTGGTCATCGAGGCACTGGCCGACTAGGGCTCGTGCACGTCGTGCAGTGTGCACGACATCGCCGATCTGGAGGGTCGTGGCGTGGTGGGGGTGTTCCTCGCCTCGAGCGAGTTCGCCGACGCCGCGACCACCCAGTCGCGGGCGCTGGGCCTGGCGGTGCCGCACGTGCTCGTGCCGCATCCGATCCAGGACCGGACCGACGAGGAGCTGCGGCAGCTGGCCCGCGACGCGTACGCCGCGGTGCTGGCCGCGGTCACCGCCGGCTGACCTCGGGGATCGGCTCGAGCAGGCGCGTCCGGGGCGTCCCGGCCAGCGCGGGTGAGCTGTCTCGGGAGGCCCACACCGTCGTCTCGAGGAAGGTGAGGAACCGCTGCGCCTGATCCCGGGTCGGGAAGTCGAGATCGACGACGACGTAGCGGTCGTCGTCGACCGGGTGGTTCACCCGCTCGCCGCAGACGCCGCCCTGTCGGCGGCGCTCGGCGAACCTGTCGAAGGCGGCCTTCCAGGTGGGGAGGTCGCTGATCGGGTGCTCGATGTGCAGGGTGATCATGGCCGCGACGCTAGGAGCGAGGCGGCGGCGGGCCCATCCCAGAAGTCTGGGGTCTCGGGGCGACGGGGCGCCCGGCGGTGCCGCGGCGTCCGTAGCCTGACGCCGTGGCCGGGTCCACGGCGGCGCGGGAGCGAGTCGAACGGATCTGCGCGGCGGGTGCCGACGCACGCACGGTGCGCCTGCGGCTGCTGGCCGAGTTCCGCCGCGCGGTCGGGTTCGACGCCTACGCCTGGGTGCTCACCGACCCGGAGACGCGGGTGGGCTGCGCGCCGCTGGCCGACGTGCCGTGCCTGCCCGAGCTGCCGCGCCTGATCCGGCTGCGGTACCTGACCCGGCTGAACCGCTGGACCACCCTGGTCGACCAGCCGGTCGCGCTGCTCACCGAGGCCACCGACGGCGACCTCGGACGGAGCCCGCTGTGGAGCGAGCTGCTGTGCCGGTACGACGTCGCGGACGTCGCCTCGGTGGTGTTCCGCGACGGCTTCGGCTGCTGGGCGTTCCTGGAGCTGTGGCGTACCGGCGGGCACCCCTTCGACCGGCAGCACGCGCAGTTCCTGCGGACCATCGCCCCGACCGTCACCGTGGCCCTCCGGCGCGGCCAGGCGCACACCTTCGAGGCGGCCTCGCCCTCCGACCACCTGGCCGGTCCCCTGGTCCTGCTGCTGGCGCCGGACCTGCGGGCGGTGCGGCTGACGCCCGGCACGCAGGACGCGCTCCGGCTGCTGGTGCCCCGCGACGACGAGGGGCCGCCGGTTCCGGCCGGCGCCTACAACGTCGCCGCGCAGTTGCTGGCGGTCGAGGCGGGAGTCGACACCTCGCCGCCGTGGGCGCGGGTCCACCTGGCCGGGAACCGCTGGCTGACCCTGCGGGCGGCCAGGCTCGAGGGCGACGCGCCACGCGAGGAGCGCGACATCGCCGTCACCATCGACGAGTCGAGCGCCTCCGAGCGGCTGTCGCTGTTCGCCCGCTGCACGGGGCTCAGCGCCCGGGAGGCCGAGCTGCTCGCCCACCTGGCCACCGGCGCCGACACCCGCGACGTGGCCGCACGGATGTGCCTGTCCGCGCACACCGTGCAGGACCACCTCAAGTCGGTGTTCGACAAGACGGGCACCCGCAGCCGCCGGACGCTGCTGGCACGCGCCCTCGGCACCTGACACCGGCGCGTTCCGATCGCGGGGCCGACGCCGGTCGGCGATCCCTGCCGCGGTCTCCGCGGGCCGAGGGTGTACCCCGGCGTCCTCGTGCTCTGCCCCCACCTGTGGGCAGAGCACGAGGACGCCGGGAGGTGGGTGGTCCCCCCGGACCTCAGCCGATGAGCTCGGCGGACCAGTCCGCCATGCGCCCGGCCTCGAGCACCAGGTCGGCGGCGGTGGTGTGCCACCCCGCCACCAGGAGCAGCGGCCACGCGCGCTCGGAGTCCCCGGAGGCCGTCGCGGCCGACATCCCCGCCTGGGCGATGGCCCGGCACGCCGTCTCGTTCATGCCGGGGAGATCGGCAGGAAGGGCGCCGCGCTCGATCCGGGGAGGCGCGGCTCACCCCCGGGGGTGAGGTGGACGCCGGTTCAGCGGGCGGCGGCCGCCGAGCGCACGTAGGGCGCCACCGGGCTGAACCGGAAGGACACCGGCAGGGCGCGCACCAGCGGCGTCTCCCCGGTCACGACCAGCCGCCGGTCACGGATCGCCGCGCCGTACTCCATCGCGCCCTCCCAGACCTGGTAGAGCGTGCCGAGGTCGGCGTCGACGGTGACGTCGACGTCGAAACCCGGGTCGGTGAAGCACAGCGAGACGTCGTCCTGCTGCAGGACCAGCCAGAAGTGCCGGCGCCGGCCCTCCCGGAACCGCACGTGCACCACCACCCGCTCGCGGTCGCCGAACGCGGCCGGGTCGATGCCGCCGCGCAGCCACCACATGAGCACCGTGGCGTCGAGCTCGTCGGCGCGCGGCTCGCCGAACGCCCACCGGGCACCCCACTCGGCCAGCCCGAACACCACCGGCCGCAGGTCCAGCGCGGCCTGGGTGGGCAGGTAGCGGCCGTCGACGTGTTCCACCAGGCCGGCCCGCACCAGGTGGTCCAGCCGCTTGGCCAGCAGCCCGCGGGACAGCCGCGGCAGCCCCCGGGCCAGCTCGTTGAACCGCTCGGCGCCCACCAGCAGGTCACGGACGACGAGCAGCGTCCACCGGTCGCCCAGCAGCTCCAGCGACCGCGTGATCGGGCAGTACTGGCCGTAGGTCGGCATGCCGGGGATGCTCGCAGCGGTTCAGAACGAGGACTAGTGCCCGAGGTCCACGGTCGCGACCGTCGACGGCATGACGACGACCCTCTCCCCCGCCCCTCCGTCCACCGCCGACGACCGCTTCTGCGCCCTCGCCGCCGAGATCGGCCGCACCGCCCGCGAGCACGACGCCGCGCACGACCGCGACGCCACCTTCGTGGTCGAGGCCTACCGCGCCATGGCCGACAGCGGCTACCTCGCCATGGCCGTGCCCCGCGAGCTCGGCGGCTCCGGCGCCACGATCCGCCAGGTGGTCTGCGCGCAGTACGAGCTGGCCCGCTGGTCCGGCTCCGCGGCGCTGGCCTCGGCCATGCACCTGTACCTCACGCTGCTGCAGCGGTTCCGCCGCGACGCCGGCGCGGCCGACGCCGAGGCGGTGCTCACCCGCGTCGCCGACGAGGGCATCGTGCTGGCCACCAGCGGCGGCTCGGACTGGGTGTGCCCCACCACGACCGCCACGCCGGTGGACGGCGGCTTCCTGTTCACCGGCCGCAAGGGCTTCGTGTCGCAGGCGCCGGTGGCCACGGTGCTGTCCACCTCGGCGGTGCTCGGCGAGCCCGGGCCGGGCGCCGAGGTGCTGCACGCCGGCGTCCCGATGAGCAGCCCGGGCGTCACGGTCGACGAGACCTGGGACACCCTGGGCATGCGCGGCACCGCCAGCCACGACGTCGTCCTCGCCGACGTCTTCGTGCCGGCGGCGAAGGTGGCCGGCCGCCGCCCGTACGGGCAGCTCGCCGGGCCGCTGCTGCTGGCCGCCACCTACTTCGCGCCCGTGGTGTCCGGGGTGTACCTCGGCGTCGCGCAGGGCGCCTACGACGAGGCGCTGCGGCTCACCGCCGCCCGGGCCGAGGTCGCACCGGCCGCGGTCCGCCAGCTCGGCGAGATGCGCGCCCGGCTGCGGGTGGCCCGCTGGGCGGTGCTGGGCGCGGTCGACGAGGCCGGCCCGGCGCCGGGGCCCGACCACGCCGTGCTGGCCACCCTCATGACCGCCAAGCGCGCCGCGGTGCTGGAGGCGGTCGCGGTCACCGACCTCGCCCTGCAGGTGGTGGGCGGGCCGGCGTTCGCCCGGCGGTCGCCGCTGGAGCGCGCCTACCGCGACGTGCGCGGCGGCCCGTTCCACCCGCTGACCCCGGAGGTCACGCTGCAGACGGTCGGCGAGGCGGCCCTGCGGGAGGCCCGCGGCTGACTCAGCCGCGGGCGGCGCGCACCGCCTCGGCCAGCGGGGTCGCCGGACGGCCGAGCAGCCGCTCGAGGTCGGTGCTGTCGGTCTCCAGGTCGCCGCGGGCGATCGAGGCGTCGATGGCCGCGACGAAGGCGGCCGGTCCGCTGTCGACCCCGGCGGCCTGCAGCGCCGCGGACAGCTCGGCCGGCGCCAGGTCGCGGTAGGTCACCGGCGTCCCGGTCACCTCGGTGACCACCGCGGCGAGGTCGGCCAGCGAGAACGCCGGGCCGCCGAGCTCGTAGGTGACCGACCCGCCGTCGTCGGCCAGCAGCGCGGCCGCGGCGGCGACGGCGTAGTCGGCGCGCAGGGCGCCGGACACCCGGCCGGTGCCGGCGTTGCCGATGATCTCGCCGGTGGCGAGGTACTGGTCGAGCCGGCCGGTGTAGTTCTCGGTGTACCAGCCGTTGCGCAGCAGCGTGACCGGCAGGCCGGTGGCCGCCAGCGCCTCCTCGGTGCCGCGGTGCTCCACGGCCACGGGGTTGGTGGAGGTGTCGGCCTTCAGCACGCTGGTGTAGGCGATCCGCTGCACCCCGGCGTCCACCGCGGCCGAGGCGACGGCGGCGTGCTGCTCGACCCGGTGGCCCACCTCCGTGCCGGAGACCAGCAGCAGCCGGTCCACGCCCGCCAGCGCGGCCGGCAGCGTCTCCGGCCGGCCGTAGTCGCCCTCGCGCACCTGCACGCCGCGCTCGGCGAGGGCGGCGGCCTTCTGCGGCGTCCGGACGACGGCGACCACGTCCCCGGCCGGGACGCCGCGGGCCAGCAGCTCCTCGACGACGCGGGAACCCAGCTGGCCGGTGGCCCCGGTGACGGCGTACGTGGTCATGGGCGGCACTCCTCGGGACGGGAACGGCACGGACGGCGGGCACCAACCCGGCTGCTGGGCCGGACATTCCGCGCCGGGTGCGGCGGGCCCCACGGGCACCGCCGCGTCCGGTAGAAGGTGGCGCCATGGCAACCGCGCAGCGCCCGGCCGGCACGGTCCGGCGGACGGTCGACCTGGTCCTCCTCGCGGTGGTGGCGCTGGCCGTCGGGATCGGCACGTTCGTGGCGGCGGCGACGGCCGCCGAGGAGCGGGTCGCCCGGCTCTGGGTGGCCGCGACCGTGCAGGACGACGGCAGCGCCCGGGTGGTCGAGGTCGTCGACTACGACTTCGGCTCCGACGACCGGCACGGCATCTACCGCGACGTGCCGGGCCTGCGCACCGACGAGCCGGTCACGGTCACCTCCCCCGACGCACCGGACGACGTGTTCGTGAGCACGGCGGCCGGAGCGCCGCGGATCCGGATCGGCGACGCGTCGCAGACCGTCGACGGCCGGCACCGGTACGTCATCGAGTACACCCTCGACGGGGTCGCACCGGGCGGCGCGCTGGCCTGGGACGCGGTGGGCACCGGCTGGCAGGTGCCGATCGACCGGGTCGAGGTGCACGTCGTCGCCCCGGCCGCGCTGGGCGACGGCGACTGCGCGGTCGGCACGACCGGGTCGACCGACGCCTGCACCATCGGCGAGGCGGCGCCCGGGCACCTGGTGGCGCGGGTCGAGGAGCTGGCCGCCGGCGAGGGGGTCACCGTCACGGCCACCGCGGGTGCCGCGCTGGCCGCCGCGCCCGCCGTCCCGGATCCGCCCCGGTCGGCGCCGGACCGCTCGGGCGTCGACCCCATCGCCCCCGCGGCGCTGGCCGGCGGGCTCACCCTGCTGCTCGCCCTGGCCACGGCCCGGGTGCTCCGGCGGGCCGGCAGGGAGCGGGTGCCCGCCTCGGGCATCCCCGTCGTTGCCGCGCCGGGCGAGGAGGCGCGCGTCGACCTCGCCGAGCTGGGGACGTACGCGACGCCGTCGGCCACGCTGCCCGCCGGGCTGTCGGCGGCGCAGGGCGGCGTGCTGCTGGCCGGCGCGGTCCACTCGCAGCACCAGGCGGCCTGGCTGCTGGAGCAGGCCGCCGCCGGGGTGCTGGAGCTCGAGTCGCCCGACGGCGGGTCGTCGAAGCGCATCGTGGTGACCCGGCGGGCACCGGGCGAGGACCCGGCCCGCCGGATCCTCGACGCGGCCTTCCGCGGCCGCGGCGTGCTCGTCCTCGGCAGCTACGACAAGGACTTCGCCGGGGCCTGGCGGTCGATCGGCACGGAGCTGCGCGGATGGCAGCGCCGCAGCGGCCTGTGGGACGCCGCCGCCGACCGGCGCGCCCGGCGGATCCGCTCCTGGGGCGTGGTCGCCGGGCTCGCCGGGATCGTGCTCGCGCTGTACGGGGCGTCGTTCGCCGCCGACTCCCCCGCCACCTGCCTCGCGCTGGCCACGGTCGCCGGGGTGCTCTGCGGCCTCGGCTGGGCCGGCGCGATCAGCGGCTGGGAGCTGAAGGTGCTGACGCCGGAGGGGTCGGCCGCGTGGCTGCAGGTGGAGTCGCTGCGGCAGTTCCTGGCGACCGCGCCCCGGGAGGCGCTGCTGGACGAGGCGCTGGCCTCCGGCCAGGTCGAGCGCTACACCGCCTGGGCGGTCGCGCTCGGTCAGGCCGACCGGTGGGCCACCGTGCCGTTCAGCCGTACCGCGAGCGGCGGGGGCCGCTACCACCACCCCGCCCACCACGCCGTGTTCGCGCCGGTGTTCGTGTCCAGCTGCACGACGGCGAGCACCAGCCCGTCGTCGTCCTCGAGCAGTGGCGGGAGCAGCAGCGTGGGCGGCGGCGCCGGGGGCGGGGGCGGCGGCTCCTGGTGAGCCGGCTCAGGCCGGCACGAGCTCGGCGGCCGGCCGCGGCGCGGGCGGCGCGGCGACCGGCCGGAAGCCCTTGACCACGAGGTACGTGGCGAGCGCGATCTCCCACGAGAAGACCGGGACGGCGGCCAGCCCGGCCAGCGGCGACGAGGTGTCGTAGACGCCGGACGCCAGCGCGAGGTTCGACGCGAACACCACCGGCCCGCCGACCAGCCCGAGCCGGCCGATCCAGCGCGGCACCAGCCCCGACCGGACCACCAGCGCGGCCAGCACCACGGTGTTGGTGCCGCAGACCAGGCCGGGCCCGACGAGGAACGTCCAGTCGTGCAGGGCGACCAGCCCCTCGGCGACGGCGGCCGTGGTCGCGTCCGCGGTGCCCGACTGCCGCAGGGTGACGACGGCGAGCACGCTGCAGACGCCGACGAGGATGACGCCGGCCTCCAGCGTGCGCAGGCCGACGTAGCCCATCGCCAGCCCCGCTCCGTGCGCCCGGACCACCGGGTACAGCGTCACCGCCGTGCCGACGACGCCGAGGGCGAGCAGCACCTCGAGCAGCGCACCGGCCAGCACCGTGCCGTCCCGGCCGGGGCCGAGCACGTACTCCGGGTCGGTGAGCACCGGCCCGTAGAGGAACACGGCGGTCACCGCGGTGACGTGGGTGAGGAAGTAGAGCGCGCCGGCGACGGCGGCGGTCCTGCGGTGCATGGTGTCCTCCTGCGAACGAGGTGTACGGCGTACACCTACAGCCGGGAACGTTAGGTGTACGGTGTCCACCTGTCAAGCACGCCGAGGAGGACGCCGATGACGCGGGACGTTGCGACCCGGCGGGAGCCGTTGAACCGCGACCGCGTGCTCGCCGCCGCGGTCGCGCTCGCCGACCAGGCGGGGCTGGCCGCGGTGAGCATGCGGCGGCTGGCCCAGGAGCTGGGCGTCGTCCCGATGGCGCTGTACAAGCACGTCGCCGACAAGGAGGAGCTCCTCGACGGCATGGTCGACGTGGTGATCGGCGGGATCGCCCCACCGGCGCCCGGACTGGACTGGAAGAGCACCGTCCGCGAGCGCGTGCTGGCCGCGCGGCGGGCGGTGCTGGCCCACCCGTGGGCGCGGCAGGCGATCGAGTCACGGACCCGGCGCTCGCTCGTCGTGCTCGGCCACATGGACGCCGTCACCGGCGGCTTCCGCGCCGGCGGCCTCTCCCCCGACCTCGTGCACCACGTCATGCACGCGCTCGGCAACCGCATCTGGGGCTTCAGCCCCGAGCTGTTCAACGCGCCGCCGGGCGAGCCGGCGGCGTCGCCGACGGCGGAGGAGCGGGCGGCCATGGCCGAGGAGTTCGGCCGGCGCTTCCCGCACATCCTGGAGATCGCGGCGGCCACCGATCCCTCCGGCACCCAGGGCGGCTGCGACGAGGAGTTCGAGTTCGGCTTCGCGCTCGACCTGCTGCTCGACGGCGCCGAGCGCCTGCACCGTGCGGGCTGGTCGTCAACTCGGAATTGACGACCTGAGCGCCGTCAACCTAGCGTTGACGGCATGACCGACACCTCTCCCCCGCCCACCGTCCGGCTCGACGACCTGATCGGCGCGGTGGCCGGCGCCTCTCCCGAGCCGCTGGAGCGGCTGTCCTCGGCCGTGGTGCTGGCCGAGCACCTCGGCGAGGTCGCCGACGCGCTGATCGGCCACTTCGTCGACCAGGCCCGCCGGGCCGGGGCCTCCTGGTCGGAGATCGGCCGCAGCATGGGGGTGACCAAGCAGGCGGCGCAGAAGCGGTTCGTCGCCCGCGGGCCCGGTGCGGCCGCACCGCTGGACCCCAGCCAGGGCTTCAGCCGGTTCACCGACGACGCCCGCGCCGCGGTGGTCGCCGCCCAGGAGCAGGCCCGCGCCGCGGGCAACGCCGCCATCGGCGTCAGCCACCTGGTGCTCGCGCTGGTCGCCGATCTGGCGAGCCCGGCCGCGCGCGCGGTCGCCGCCGCGGGCATCGCGCCGGACGACGTCCGGCGGACCGCCACGGCCACGCTGCCGCCGCGGGTCGACGAGCTGCCGGCGATGATCCCGTTCGACGCGCACGCCCGGGACGCCCTGGAGCGCACCTTCGCGGAGGCCACCCGGCTGGGCGCCGACGCCGTCGACAGCGGGCACCTGCTGCTCGCCGTCCTCGCGGTGGAGGACGGCACCGGGGTGCTGGCCGGCCTCGGGGTGCGCGCCGACGCGGTCGAGGCGCACCTGACCGGTCAGACCAGCGGCACCAACCCCGACTCGTAGGCCGCGATCACCGCCTGGGTGCGGTCCCGCGCCCGCAGCTTGCGCAGCAGGCTGCTCACGTGGGTCTTCACCGTCTGCAGGCCCAGGAACAGCTCGCCGGCGATCTCGCCGTTGGACAGCCCGCGGGCCATCAGCCGCAGGATCTCCCGCTCGCGGGGCGTCAGGTCGGGCAGCTCCCGGCCGGGCCGGGCGGCCGGTCCGTGCCGGGCGGCGAGCGAGCGGATCGCCGCCGGGAACAGCAGGCTGTCGCCCCCGGCCACGACGCGGACGGCGTCGACGATCTCGGCGGGCCGGGCCCGCTTCGGCAGGAACCCGGCCGCGCCGGCCTGCAGCGCGGCGTAGACGTTCTCGTCGTCGCCGAAGGTGGTCACCACGAGCACGCGGGGCGGCTCGGGCACCCGCCGCCGCAGGTCCCGGGTGGCGGCGATGCCGTCGACCAGCGGCATCCGCAGGTCCATGAGGACCACGTCCGGGCGCAGCGAGGTCACCAGCGGGACGACGACGGCGCCGTCGGCCGCCTCCCCCACGACCTCGATGTCGTCGGTCGCCGCCAGGATTGCGCGCAGCCCGCCGCGGACCAGTTCCTCGTCGTCGACGAGCAGCACCCGGACGGTCACGGCCGCCCCACCGTCGGCAGCCGCACCGCGACCCGCCAGCCGCCGTCGACCGGGCCGGCCTCCGCGGTGCCGCCGAGGGCGGCGGCCCGGGCGGCCAGGCCCCGCACCCCGCTGCCGGTTCCGCTCCCGGCCGGCACGGCCACGGGGACGGGGTTGGCCACGACCAGGTCGACGCCGCCCGGTGCCACGGCGACGCGCAGCTCGACCGGCACCGGGCCGGCGTGCCGGAGGGCGTTGGTGAGCGCCTCCTGCACGATCCGGTAGGCCTCCCGGGAGACGACCGCCGGCACGGCGCCGACCGGTCCGGTGACGGCGCAGTCGACGCGGGCGCCGGCCGCCTCGGCCGAGCGGACCAGCCGGTCGACGTCGGCCAGCGTCGGCGCCTCGGGTGCCGGCGCGTTCTCCCGGAGCAGACGCAGCACGCGCTCCAGGTCGCCGGCGGCCTGGCGGGCGCTGTCCTCGATGGCGGCCAGCGCCCGGTCGACGAAGGCGGGATCGTGGCCGGCGACCTCCCGGGCGGCGGCGGCCTGCAGCAGCGTCACGGTGAGCGCGTGACCGATCGAGTCGTGCAGCTCGGCGGCCAGGCGGGTGCGCTCGAGCAGCCGCTCGGTGCGAACCTGCTGGGCGGCCAGCCGCTCGGCCGGTGACGGGTGCAGCAGCCGGCGGGCCGCCGCGGCGGCCAGTGCCCCGAGGCCGGCGATCGCGTACGCCCACGCCAGCCCGGCGGCGACCGCCGCGGGGAGGACCGCCCACCCGCTCGCCCGCGCCGCGGCGGCCACCGCGAGCGCGGCCAGCTCCCCGGCCAGGACGCCGAGGGCGACCCGCACGACGAGCCAGCCCAGCAGCCGGCCGCGGTCGGCCCACGTGCGCGACGGTTCCACGGTGACGTCGTCGTCCCCGGGCAGGAGGAGGGCGCGCGCCTGCAGGCCCTCGCTGCGGCGCACGGCCGGCACGCAGGCGAGGACGGCGAGCACCGGGAGCGGCGCGAGGTAGAGCCCGAGGACCGTGCGAGCGCTCGTGCCCTCCAGGCCCGGCCACACCATCGCGCAGAGGACGGCCAGCGCCAGGCCGAGGAGCAGGTGCAGGGCGCGGGCCCAGGTCGCCCTCCGGACGAGCGGCTGCCACACGGTCACCGGCCGATCCTCCCGCGCCGGACCCCGGCGCCACCTCCCGCTGGAGAGGGAGCGATCCGGACCGCCGGAGGGAGGTCGGGCGCGCGCCGGCGCGGCAGCGTGGCCGGCATGACGACGATCGAGGTGCGGGGGCTGGGCAAGCGCTACGGCGCGGTGACCGCGGTGGCGGACCTGACGTTCGACGTCCGGCCGGGGATGGTCACCGCCCTGCTGGGCCGCAACGGCTCGGGGAAGTCGACGACGCTGCGGATGGTGCTCGGCCTGGACGCCCCCACCACCGGCGCCGCCCGCATCGGCGGCCGCGCCTACGGGGAGCTGGACCGGCCGCTGTGCACGGTGGGGTCGCTGCTGGACAGCACCGCCGCCCACCCCGGCCGCACCGCCCGGGACAGTCTGCGCTGGCTGGCCGCGAGCAACCGGATCCCGGCCCGCCGGGTCGACGAGGTGCTCGAGCAGGTGGACCTGGCGGCGGCCGCCGGCCGCCGGGTCCGCGGCTTCTCCCTGGGCATGCGGCAGCGGCTGGGCCTGGCCGCCGCGCTGCTCGGCGATCCGCCGGTGCTGCTGCTCGACGAGCCGACCAACGGGCTGGACGCCGAGGGCATCCGGGAGCTCCGCACCCTGCTGCGGAGGCTGGCGGCCGAGGGGCGCACCGTGCTGGTGTCCACCCACCTCCTGGCCGAGGTGGAGCGCACCGCCGACCACCTGCTGGTCATCGGCGCCGGCCGGCTGCTGGCCGACGTCGGGCTGCGGACCTTCCTCGACGCGCATGCGCCGCAGTCGCTGGAGGACGCGTTCCTCGCGCTGACCGGGGCGGCGGCGTGACCGCCGCGCTGCGCGCCGAGTGGATCAAGGCGACGACGCTGTGGTCGATCCGGCTGTCGCTGCTGGCGTTCGCCGTCGTCACCGCCGGGATCAGCGTCGCGGTGGCGGCCACGGTCGGCGCGGCCGAGGCGGCCCGGCCCGACTACGACGCCGCGGTGATCGCCTTCTACGGATTGAACTTCGGGCACGTGGCGGTGCTCGTCGTCGCCGTCCTGCTGACCGCCGGGGAGTACGGCGCGCGGACCATCGGGACGTCGCTGACCGCGGTCCCCCGGCGCGGGGTGTTCCTCGCCGCCAAGGTCGCCGTGGGCGCGGGGCTGGTCCTGGCCGTCGCGACCGTCACCGCCGTCGTCACGTTCGCCGCGACCCAGGCGGTGCTCGGGCCGGACGCGGTGGGCCCGGGGACGCCGGGGGTGCTGCGCTCGATCGCCGCGGCGGCGCTGTTCCCGGCGCTGCTGGCAGTGGTGTGCATGGGCATCGGGATGCTCGCCCGCGACGCCGCGGGCGCGCTCACCGCGCTGGTGCCGTTCTTCTTCCTCGTGTCGCCGCTGCTGGAACTGGTGCCCGGGCTGCAGCGCGCCGCGGTGTTCCTGCCCGACCGGGCGGGTGCGGTCGCGGTCCGGCTGCACGAGCGCCCGGTCGACGCCTTCGGCCCGGTCACCGGGCTGCTGGTGATGGCCGGGTGGGCCGCGGCGGCGGTGCTGGCGGCGTGGTGGGCGCTGCACCGCCGCGACGCCTGAGACCACTACGGTGCGACCGTGATCATGGCCGCCGCCGTCGCGGGCACCGCCGTCCTCGCCGCCCTGGCCGTCTTCCAGGCCGCGCTCGTCGCGGGCGCGCCGCTGGGCCGGTTCGCGTGGGGCGGCCAGCACGTCGTCCTGCCGCCGGGGCTGCGTGCCGGCAGCGTCGTGTCGATCGTGCTGTACGCGCTGTTCGCCTCGGTGCTGCTGCAGGCCGCCGGGACGGTGCGCGTCTGGCCGGCCGGCTGGGTGGGGACGGCGCTCTGGGTGCTGACCGGCTACTTCGCACTCGGCGTCGCCATGAACGCCGCCTCGCGCAGCCGGCCGGAACGGCTGGTCATGACCCCCGTCGCCGTGGTGCTCGCCCTCGCCTGCCTGGTGCTGGCGCTGCGGTGAGGCCCCGGCCGGCTACTCCCCCAGCCACCGGGCCAGCGCCTCCAGCCCGCCGGTGATCATGGCGCCGTAGCCGTCGTCCGGCAGCGCCGCGACCGCCTGCCGGCCGAGCTCGAGGTGGTGCCGGGCGGCGGCGAGGTCGCCGAGCCTGCGGTGGTCCTCGCCGAGGTTGAGGTGCAGCGAGGGGTAGAAGGCGGCGACCGGGCCGGTGGCGCCGGCCGCGGCGGCCTGCTCGTCGGTCACGCTGTCGGCGGCCGCCAGGGCCCGCTGGTCCCAGGCCAGCTCGTCGCGGGGGTCGTCCTGCAGATCGGCCAGGTGGTGGGCGAGCATGCACCGGGCCAGCGCGTCGCCGTCGTCCCCCAGCTCGGTCCAGATGCTCTCCAGCGCGGTGCGCGCCGCGGCCCGCTCCCCGCTCTGGCCGAGGGTGATCGCCGCGCCGATGCGGGTCATGACGTCGTCCGGGGTCGATGGCATGGCCGCACGGTAAGGGTGCCCACCGACGACGCCGTCGCCCCGCGGTCAGTCCCCCGCTCCGGCCTCCTCCACGATCTCGGCGTCGATGATGTCGACCAAGGGCACCTCGTCCTCGTCGCCATCGGCGTCCTTGCGGAATAGGGCGGCCCCCAGGCCGGCCGGACCCTCCGGTCCGTAGCGGTCCTGCAGCAACCGCTCGCGGTAGAGCACGTCGATCTCCTCGATGGCCGAGTCGAGCAGCTGCGCGTTCAGCCCACCGCCGATCAGCATGCCGACGACCGGCACGACCTGCGCCAGCTTGCGCTTCACCAACCGGTATCCGAAGCGGTCGTAGACCTTGCGGACGACACGGGTGAGCAGGTGCTCGTTCAGCTTCTCCCACGTGGCGTCTCGCACCAGCTTCTGCGCGAGCTGGCTGAGCTCCGCGTAGGCGGCGCTCTTGCCGGTGCCGGCGAGGGCTGCGTTCATCACGCCCAGGGCGAAGAGGCGCTCCTCCGGCCTCGTGGCGTCGTAGCCGTAGTAGGCCGCCACCTGGGCCACTCCCCGGTTCACCGCCCCCAACGTGAGTGCCGCGTCCGTGGCCATGGCCGTCGCCACGACACCCAGCCCGGGGGCGGCGCCCGCAGTGGAGGCCAGCGCCCCGCCGCCCGCGACGGCCCCTGATGCCGCACCGGTGAGGAAGGTGCCCAAGGCATACCGGACGTCGAGCGCGGGGCGCACCTCGTCGATCGACCGCAGGGGCAGCTCCCTGATGTCGGCGAGGTCGACGACGGCGGCGCCGTGGCGGGAGTAGCGGGCGACGATGCGCCGGCGGCGCACGGTGCGGACGGCGGCCTTCCCGATGAGGCGGTTGCCGCCGTCCAGCGCTCGCGAGAACGCACTGTGGAACACCTCCGCGCCGGGAGCGGACTCGAGGAACGCGCGCAGCCGCTCGCTGAGCTCGTCGACGGCACGGCGAGGCCCGGGTGGCAGGAGCCGGCGCGGACTCCGCTCGGCCTGCCGTCGCTTGTGCTCCTGCACCGCCTCCCACGCCGCGCGCTCGTACTCGAAGTCGTCCGCCATGCCCAGTCCCCCGTCGTGCGATCCGATCGAGACGACTGTGGGGCACGCAGCGCCGGGGGTCGAGCCGGGCGCGCTGCGACGGAGCACGCTCATGCGATGAGCACGCCTCCGCAGCCCCTCGATCCCCCCGACCTCGCGCAGACCGCCGGCTCGGCGCTGGCCGACCGGGACGGCGTCCTGCGCGTCCTGTCGGAGTACCTCGCCGCCGCCTGGCGCTCGTTCGACGCCCCGCGGCCGTCGGAGCCGGAGCCCGACGAGGACCTGCTGGAGCGGCTGCGTGCCGGCCTGCCGGCCGGCCCGTGCGATCCGCGGGAGGCCCTGGACGATGCCGTGCACGTGCTGGAGGCCAGCGTCTCCCCCGCCCGCCCGCTGTTCCTGGCCTACGTCGGGTCCAGCGGCCTGGAGACCGGGGTGCTGGCCTCGGCGCTGTCGGCCGCCTACGACGCCAACCTGGCCTCGGCCGCGGGCACCGCCGACCTGCTCGACCAGCAGGCGGTGCGCTGGGTCGCCGAGTTCGTCGGCTTCCCGATGGCCGAGGGGCACTTCACCAGCGGCGGGCAGACGTCGAACCTCACCGCGCTGCTGGCCGCGCGCGAGCAGGCGCTGCCCGGGTCGCGGGAGGACGGCGTGGCCGGCGTGCGGGCCGCGGTCTACTGCTCGGACGAGGCGCACCACTCCGTCGTCCGCGCGGTGGAGGCGGCGGGGCTGGGCCGCCGGGCGGTCCGGCGGATCCCCACCGACACGCGGCGGCGGATGCGCCCCGACGCGCTCGCCGAGGCCCTGGAGCGCGACCGTGCCGACGGGGTGACGCCGGTGGCGGTGGTCGCCACCGCCGGCACCACGCTGACCGGCGCGGTCGACCCGATCGACGCGGTCGCCGACGTGTGCGCACCGGCCGGGGTGTGGCTGCACGTGGACGGCGCCTACGGCCTGCCCGCCGCCGCGACGACCGCCGCCGGGCACTGGTTCGCCGGGCTGGACCGGGCCGACTCGGTGACCGTCGACGCGCACAAGTGGCTGGGCATGCAGAAGAGCTGCAGCGTCGTGCTGGTGCGCCGGCCCGGCGCGCTGCGGGCGGCGTTCGGGCACGAGGAGCGCTACATGCTCCACGACGAGGACGCCGGCAACCCCGTCGACTCGACCTTCGAGTACTCCCGGCCGTTCCGGTCGCTGCGGCTGTGGCTGTCGATGCGGGTGCACGGCGCCGACCAGTTCCGCACCTGGATCGAGGGCACCCTGCAGAACGCCGCGCTGTTCACCGAGGCGGTGCGCGGCACGCCGGGCTTCGAGCTGCTGCACGAGCCGATGCTGTCGACGGTCTGCTTCCGGCACGTTCCGGACGGCCTGCCCGCCGGCGAGCTCGACGGGCACAACGCGCGGCTGGCCCGCACGATGCAGCGCGACGGCCGGGTGTTCCTGGCGCCGGCGGAGGTTGACGGGCACACCTGCCTGCGGGTCTGCTTCGTGAACTTCCGGACGACGCCGGAGCAGGTGCGCGTCGTGCTCGACGTGGCCGCCGAGCTCGGCGAGCAGCTCAGCCGCGCACGGTGACCGGGACGGCGACGTCGGCGGTGTAGGCCGCGTGGTCGGTGAGCAGCGATCCCTCGGCCGACAGCGGCCGGTGCACCGCCGCGGCGCCCCGTGCGAGCGGCGCGCTGACCGCGAGGTGGTCGATCGCCGGCGCCTCCGGCTCCAGGTGCTCGGCGTCCTCGGTGAGCGGGCGGAGGCCGAACCGGTCGAAGGCGGCGCGCAGCCGGTCGATGCCGCCGTGCGTGCCGGCCAGGCGGTAGCCCAGCGCCTTCCGGGCAGGGTCGAGGTGGCGCAGCTCCTGGTTGAAGTCGCCGCCCCAGACGATCGGCTCGGCGCCGTCCCAGGCCTCGGCGATCCGCCGCACGTGGTGCTCGAGGACGAACGCCTGCTGGTCGTCCAGCCGGTTGCCCGGCAGACCGGGCCAGTACCGCGCGCAGCCGCCCCAGGGCAGGACGGAGCAGGCGACGAGCAGCGACGTCGCGTCGGGGAGGTGCACCCGCGCCAGGCTCAGCGACTCCTCCGCCTGGGGGCGCGCGCCCGCGCCGTCGTCCAGCTGGGTCATCGGCAGGGCGGTCTGGACGGCGGCCCAGCGCCGGACGTCGGAGGCGGCGCCGCCGCGCGGCGGCGAGCAGGCCACCTGCCCGGCCGGTGAGATCCAGTCGCGGTGCACCTCGGTGAGCAGCCAGACGTCGGCGGCGACCTGCTCCTGCCAGCGGGCGATCTCCTGCCCCCGCGCACCCCAGGGGTCGGGGGCGCGCTCGACGTTCCACGTCGCGACGCGCAGCGTGCCCACGGCCTTGGCCGCGACCGGCTCGGGGCCGAACGACCGGCCGCACCGCGGGCAGGCCCACCGCGGCATGGGCCCCTCCTCGACCAGGCAGCCCCCGAGCACCACCTCGCCCCGCTCGGCCGCCTCGATCGTCTCCCCGGCCGGCAGGCCGAACACGAGGGCGACCGCACGGGGCCACCCCGGGCAGTCCGGGCAGCGGGGCGCGCGGCGACTCATGATCGGCACGGTAGGGGCGACCACCGACAGGACCAGGGCGTCTCGCCCGTCAGGGGGAGCTGCGAGCATCGGGGGCGTGACGACGACCGACCGCGCCATGCCCCCGCTGCAGGCCGACGAGGCCACCACGCTCGCCGCCTGGCTGGACTTCTACCGGGCCACGCTGGTCGGCAAGTGCGCCGGGCTCACCGACGAGCAGCTGCGCACCGCCGCGGTCGACCCGTCGCCGCTGACGCTGCTCGGGCTGCTGCAGCACATGGCCGAGGTGGAGCGGAACTGGTTCCAGCGCGTGCTGCTCGGGCAGCGGGTGCCACCCATCCACGACCCGGCCGCCGACCCCGACGGCCCGGACGGCGGCTTCGAGGTGACGGGGAGCAGCACGCTGGCCGCGGCGCGGGAGACGTGGGAGGCCGAGGTCGCCGTGTCCCGGGCCAACTGCGCGGAGCGCGGGCTCGACGCGACCAGCCCGTTCATGGGCACCGAGGTCACGCTGCGCTGGATCTACGCGCACATGATCGGCGAGTACGCGCGGCACGCGGGGCACGCCGACCTCATCCGCGAGCGCATCGACGGGGCCACCGGCGTCTGACGCCGTCGGTCAGGTAGGTCCTCCCGAGATCGGACGCCCACGGGAGACGCAGATCGCCAGCGCCTGGACCGTGTAGCCGTACTCCTCGTCCCATGTGGCGGTCGGCCAGCCGTAGTAGGCAGCGGCCCGTTGCACCAGCGCATCGAGGCCGCGGATCAGCGGGCTGAGCCAGCCGGCCGTCTCTGCGACCGATGTACGGAACTCCTGCTGCTGCAGTACGCCCGGTGCCCAGTCGGGGCTCTCGACCTGTCCGACGAAGGGGCCCAAGCCGTGCGGCTGGGCGTGCACCAGTGCTGAGAGGAAGCGGTGGTAGTAGCGACCCGCCTCGGGCCCGTAGGCGTCCAACAGCTCGGCGATCATCGGCCCGGAGTCCGGGAGCTTGGCCCCGATCGAGCGCTCCAGCGGCCATCCGGTGCCCGAGTACGCCTTGCCACGGACCGGGAAGCCGAGGGCCTCGGCGTCCTCGAGGAGGCGACCGGCCAACTGTTGGACCTGCTGACGGTGGTCCGCGTCTTCCGGCGCGAGGAGCAAGCGCTCCTGCTCGGTCAATGAGATCAACTGGAGGTTCAGCCAGCGCCGGATCCGCTCGAGGGCGTCGAGGCCGGGCTCGAGGAGATGGTGGGCCGTCGCAGCGGACTCACAGGTGGGCCGCAGCAGCGAGAGCGGCGCCACGATGACCCCAGCAGCCGAGAGCAACACACCGAGGCCGTGCAGGTGGTCGGCGGTGTGCGCGAGCAGTTGCCGCGCCGCCTGGGATGCCTCCAGCGGAATGTTGCGAAAGCACACGGCGTCCGGCAGTGCCCACGCCTCGTCCGCCAGCGCCGGTGCCCCCTCCGCGGGGGGAAGCAGGTTGAGCCCGGACAGGGCCTCCGACAGGTCGACGAACTGCCGACCGAGCGCGTCGAAGGCGTCTCGGATGGGCGGCGTGGCCGACGCCGTGCGGTGCACGCCCCGGCGACTCCGGGACCGACCCCCTCTGGACATGGCGGGAAGGTAGCCGCCGTCCGGCCGGCAGCCCGGGAGGCCGCCTCCCTACCCTCCGACCGTGACCCTCCCCCTCGACCGCGAGACCCTCGCCGCCCGGCTCGCCGGCTTCCCGCGGGTGCCGATCGACCGGCCGGACCTCAAGCAGGCGGCGGTGGCCCTCTGCGTCACCGAGGTCGAGGGCGCACCGGCGCTGGTGATCACCCGGCGGGCGGCGCGGCTGCGCGGCCACGCGGGCCAGTGGGCGCTGCCGGGCGGCCGCCGCGATCCCGGCGAGACCGCCGTGGAGGGCGCGCTGCGCGAGACCCGCGAGGAGGTCGGGCTCGACCTCGGCCCGGACGCCGTCCTCGGGGTGCTCGACGACTACGCCACCCGGTCCGGCTACGTGATGACGCCGGTCGTCTGCTGGGTCGGGCCGGCCGGTGCCCTGCGCGGCAACGCGGGCGAGGTGGCCACGGTGCACCAGGTGCCGCTCGCCGACCTCGACGTGGAGCCGGTGTTCACCTCGATCCCGGAGTCCGACGCCCCGGTCATCGGGCTGCCGCTGTTCGACCGGCACGTGCACGCGCCGACCGCGGCGATCGTGCACCAGTTCTGCCGGATCGCCTGCCGCGGCGAGGTGGTGCGGGTGGCGCACTACGAGCAGCCGGTGTTCGCCTGGCGCTGAGCGTTCCCGCGGGAACGCCGTCAAGGGCCGAGGCTTGACGACGTTCCCGCGGGAACGCCTTCGGCGGCTGGAGGAGCAGGTCGGGTCACGCCGGCCGCCCCGATACCGTCGGGGCCCATGACGACCGGGCGACCGTGCGTGCACGGAGAACTCCCCTGGCTGACCGGCCCCCTCCACCGGGTGCACGGGAGCGCCCGCACGGAGGTCGACGCATTCCTCGACCGGTTCCCGTACCGGCGGATCCACCTGGACGGCCGCGCGATGACCTCGAGGCCGGCCGCCCACCGTGAGCTGGCGCGGGCATTCGCGTTCCCCGAGTACTACGGCCACAACTGGGACGCGTTCGACGACTGCTGGGAGGACTTCGCGATGAACCACTCCGGGCAGCTCGTCGCAGTCGTGTGGGACCACGTGGACGTCGCCGCCCGTGCGGCACCTGCCACGACGGTCGAGGTCGGGTGGGCTCTCCTCGAGCGCTCGGCCACGAGCACGGGACGGCTCGTCGCATTCGACGTCTTCGCGGTCGGGGACGGCGACGACTTCGACCGCCCGACGTAGCGGCACCATCGCAGAGGGGTGGCGGTCGCACGCTGACTGCCGGCGACCTCCTCGGACAGCTTCGCCTGGCGCTGAGCGTTCCCGCGGGAACGCCGTCAAGGTCCACGGCTTGACGACGTTCCCGCGGGAACGTCTCGACCGATGCGGAGATGTCAGCTCCCGGACGTAGCTTGCGCGCATGCGGGTGGGTCTGAGCATCCCGGTCATGGACGAGCCGGCTGCGCTGGTGGAGATCGGCGTCGCCGCGGAGGCCAACGGGTGGGACGGCGTCTTCCTCTGGCACCACGTCGTCGGCACGCCCGACCTCCCGATGCCGATCGCCGACGCGTGGGTCGTGCTCGGCGCGCTGGCGGTGCGGACGTCGCGCGTCCGGCTCGGCACCACGATCACCGCGCTCCCCCGCCACCAGCCGCAGGAGGTGGCCCGCCAGGCGGTGACCGTCGACCGGTTGTCGGGCGGGCGGATGACGCTCGGCGTCGGCCTCGGTGAACCGCCGGCGGAGTACACGGCGCTCGGCCGGAGCGCGGACCGCGCCACCTTGGCCGCTCTGCTCGACGAGGGGCTGGAGGTGGTGTCGGGCCTGTGGTCCGCGGAGCCGTTCTCGCACGCCGGCGCGCACTACACGGTCGACGGCGTCCAGTTCCTGCCCCCGCCGCTGCAGCAGCCGCGCATCCCGGTCTGGACGTCGGCGATGACCCGCACCGAGCGCACGCTGGGCCGGGCCGCCCGGTGGGACGGCGTCATCCTCGGCGCGATGACCGCCGAGGGCGGGATGGACGTGCTGCCGCCCGAGGCGGTGGCCGAGGTCGCCGCCCGCCCCGACGCACCGGCCGACGTCGTCGTCGCGACGCCGACCGGCACCGACCCGGCGACCTACGCGGACGCCGGCGCGACCTGGGTGCTGGTCACCGGCTGGCTGGACGAGCTGCGGGAGGCCGCCGCGGCGGCTCCTCGGAGCGTCCCTCGACCGCGCCGTGACGGATCAGGCTGACGATCGCCAGCACCAGTCCACCCCAGATCACGGCCATCGCCACCAGCATCATCACGATCGCGCTGCCGCTCATCGGGGCCCTCCCTCGTGCCGGTCCCGGTCGTCCGGAGCCGCAGTCGCGTGCAGTGGCGCCGCAGGGTCGGAGCCGGGTGGCGGCCCGTCCAGGTGCGTTCCGGCGCGCCACCTCAGCCGGGCGACGACGAAGCCGATCACCGGCAGGGCCACGACCATCCCCCAGCCGAAGACCACGAGCAACCAGGTGGGGTAGTCGCCGTAGGGGGCCTCGAGGTCGTCCCGCAGCGCGAACACGAGCACGAGGGCCAGTCCCACCGGGGCCACCAGGCTGACCAGGACCCGCCAGCCGGTGCCGACCCGCGGCCGGCCGTGGACGTTCAGGTGCGCGCTCAGTCCGGCCAGGGCCCGGAGGAGCCAGGCGACGACCAGCATGCTGACCAGGGCCACGACGAGGATGCCGTACTGGTTGACGAAGTGGTCGACGACGTCGAGGACGTAGAGGCCGCTCGTCGTGCTGAACAGCACCAGGCTCAGGATCGCCGCCGGGACGGCCACGACGAGGGTCGCGGTGAGCCGGCCGGTGTCGAGCTTGTCGCGGACGGCGGAGATCACGACCTCGATCACGCTCACCAGCGAGGTGATGCCGGCGATGACCAGCGACGCGAAGAACAGGACGCCGATGAGGGCGCCGGCCGGCGCCTCGCTGATGATCGTCGGGAAGGCGATGAAGGCCAGCCCGATCCCGTCGCTGGCGACCTCGGCGACCGGGACGCCACCGGCCTGCGCCATGAAACCGAGGGCGGCGAAGACACCGATGCCGGCGAGCAGCTCGAAGCTCGAGTTGGAGAAGCCGACGACGAGCCCCGAGCCGATCATGTCCTCGCGACGGCCGACGTACGAGGCGTAGGTGATCATGATGCCGAAGCCGATCGACAGCGAGAAGAAGATCTGGCCGAAGGCGGCGGCCCACACCGAGGCCGAGGCGAGCGCCGACCAGTCGGGGGTGAAGAGCGCGTCGAGGCCGGCCGCGGCGCCGGGCAGCAGGAGCGCCTGCACGACGAGGGCGGCGAAGGCGAGCACCAGCACCGGGATGAAGATCAGCGAGGTCGCACCGATCCCGCGCTGGACGCCGAGCGCCATGATGGCGATGACGGCCAGCCAGACGACCAGGAGCGGCACCAGCACCCCGGGCACCACGTCGGCGGTGACCGAGACGTCGCCGGCCTGCAGGAACTCGCCGAAGAAGAAGCCCTCGGGGTCGGCTCCCCATGCCTCGTCGAGCGAGAAGAAGGTGTAGCGCAGCGCCCAGGCGATGACCGCCGCGTAGTAGATGGCGATGACGAAGCAGATGCCGACCTGCCACCAGCCGAGCCCCTCGGTGCCGCGGCGCAGCCGGGCGAAGGACAGCGGCGCCGAGCCGCGGTGACGGTGGCCGATCGCGTAGTCCAGCAGCAGGAACGGGATGCCGGCGGTCAGCAGCGCGACCAGGTAGGGCACCACGAAGGCACCGCCGCCGTTCTCGTAGGCGACGTACGGGAACCGCCAGATGTTGCCGAGGCCGACGGCCGATCCGATGGCCGCGAGGATGAAGACGCGCCGCGAGCTGAACGCGCCGCGGCGGCGCTCCTGGCCCGCCTGTTCCGTGGTTGTGCCGGCCGTGCTCATGCGACCTCCCGGTTCGCGGTCCGCCGAGCCGGGCGGATCCGATCCACATCGCGCCGTCGACGGAAGGATCCCAGGATCCGGGCGTCCCGGCTCCCGGAGCGGGTGTCCGACCGACACCTCCGGCGGCGCGGACTCGGCAGGGCCGTCCGCCTCTTCGCCCGGAGGTCCAGGACCTCTACCGTCGGCCCATGACCGGGAAGCCCGTCCGGTGCTGGCTGGGGTTCCACTCCTACGTGCAGCGGCGGCCGGACGACGAACGCCCGCGCGGCCCGGACCAGAAGGTCTGCCGGCTGTGCGGCAAGCAGCGGGACGTGCCGTTCGGCAACCTGCCGGGGTTCGGCATGGGGGCTGGTCTCGGGGGCGGCGGGCTCTGACCGGGCCGCTCAGGCCTCGCCCGGCACCCGCCGGTCGCGCAGCGCGTCCAGGGAGCGGCGCATCCCGACCGTGACCGCGCCGAGTGCGAGGAAGGCCTCGTCGTCGGTCACCTCCGAGGTGCGCAGCAGCGTCGTGAGCCGGGCCAGCGCGTCCTCCGCGGCGTCGATGGCGGCGGCCCGCTCGTCCGGGGTCTGCTCGCCGTCGCCGGTCCGGTAGGGCACGCAGACGACGCGGGCCAGGCTCGCCAGCGCGTCGGCCAGGAGCGCGCCCGTGCCGCCGTCGATGCGGTCGGCGCCGACGCGGTGCGGCTGGAACTCCACGACCAGCGTGGTGAGGTCGTCGACGAGGACCGCGACGCGGTCCAGGGCGCGGGACTGCTCCCGGATGCTCGCGGCACTGCCGCCCCAGCGCCGGGCCCGCGGGTTGGCCCGCCGCGCCCGCTCCACCAGCCCCTCGGCGCCACGCATGCGGTCCAGCGCCGCATCCAGTTCACCGCCGCGCCGCGCCCACTCGTCGGTGGTGGGCACCGCACCGCGGCGCAGCCCGTCGGCGATGTCACGCAGGTGCCGGGCGAGCAGCCCGCGGGTGCTCGCGATGCTGCGGGCGGCCGTGGTGAGCTGCAGCGGCGGGAACAGCACGGTGGTCACCAGCACGCCGATCGCCGCACCGACCAGGGTCAGCCCGGCGTAGGCCAGGGCGTACCGGGCGGGGTCCCCCGCCGTCCCGACGGTGAGCATCAGGACGGCGGCGAAGCTGACCCAGCTGGCGTGCTCGCGCAGCGCCCGCCACTGTTCGAGGACGATCGCCAGCGCGACGATCAGCGCGATGGTGAGCGCGTTGGGGATCGACCGGGTCAGCTCGTGCACCACGACCGCCAGGCCGAACCCCATGAGGATCGCGACGACCGTGCGCCAGGCCGCCGCGGCGGAGTCCGCGACCGTCGGGTGCACGGCGATGACGGCGCCGAGCGGCGCGTAGTAGGCGTACTGCGGCATCGGCGGCGGCAGCAGCGTCGCGACCTGCCACGCCACCGCCGCGGCCAGCGCCGCGCGCACCCCGCGCTGCACCCAGGGTTCGCGCAGCAGCTCCCGGGCCGGGGTCACCCCCGAGGCGTTCCCGGCACCGCGGACCTGCCGACGACCCCGGCGCGGGTCTCCTCGCGCACCGGCGCCACGCCGGCCACGTTGTCCACGAACTGCACCGGCGGGGTCGCCGCCGTGCCGTCGTCGGAGGTCGCGGCCGCCTCCACGACGATCACGAAGTCGTCGCCGTGCCTGGTGATGCCCTCGACCACCGCCTGCTCGACGGCCTCGTTCGCGTAGCTGCGGCGCAGCACCATCGGGTCGGAGCGCACGTCCTTGGCCAGCGAGACGGCCAGGCCGACCATGACCAGGGCGAAGGGCAGCGCCGCGATGATCGTCAGGTTCTGCAGCCCGGTGAGCGCTTCGTCCCCGCCGACCAGCAGCATCACCGCCGCCACCGCGCCCATCACGACGCCCCAGAAGACGACGGTCCGGCGGCTGGGCACGAGCGTGCCCCGCTCCGACAGCGACCCCATGACGATCGAGGCGGCGTCGGCGCCGGAGACGAAGAAGATCGCCACGAGCACCACCACCAGCACCGTCATGACGGTGGCCATCGGGTACTGCCCCAGCACCCCGAACAGCTGCCCCTCGGAGGTGGCCTGACCGGCGACGTCCGCGCCGTCGCGCTGAGCGGCGATGCCGGCCCCGCCGAAGACGGCGAACCACATCAGGGTGACCGCGCTGGGCACCAGCAGCACGCCGGTGACGAACTGACGGATGGTCCGGCCGCGGCTGATCCGGGCGATGAAGACGCCGACGAACGGCGTCCAGGAGACCCACCACGCCCAGTAGAAGACGGTCCAGCCGCGCAGCCACTCGGCCATCGCGTCCCCGCCGGTGGCCTCGGTGCGGGCGGCCATGTCGGCGAGGTCGGAGAAGTAGCTGCCGACCGCCTCGGGCAGCAGGTTGAGGATCAGCACGGTCGGTCCGGCCACGAACACGAACAGGGCCAGGACGACGGCGAGCACCATGTTGACGTTGGACAGCCACTGGATGCCCCGGCCGATGCCGGAGACCGCGGAGGCGACGAAGGCCGCGGTGAGGACGGCGATGATGCCGACCAGGACGCCGTTGCCGACCGACCCCGCCCAGCCCAGGATCTCCATCCCGCTGCCGATCTGCAGCGCGCCCAGACCCAGCGAGGCGGCCGAGCCGAACAGCGTCGCGAAGATGGCCAGGACGTCGATGAGCCGGCCGGCCGCGCCCTCGGTGCGGCGCCGGCCGAACAGCGGCTCGAAGGCGGCGCTGATCAGCTGCTTGCGGCCACGGCGGAAGGTGCCGTAGGCGATGGCGAGGCCCACGACGGCGTAGATCGCCCACGGGTGCAGCGTCCAGTGGAACAGCGTCGTGGCCATCGCCGTCCGGACCGCCTCGGGGCTCTCCCCCGGAACCGTGCCCGGCGGGGGCGCCACGTAGTGCGCCAGCGGCTCCGCGACGCCGTAGAACATCAGGCCGATGCCCATCCCGGCGCTGAACATCATCGCGATCCACGAGACGGTCCGGAACTCGGGCGCCTCGCCGTCACGGCCCAGCGGGATCCGGCCGTACCGGCTCGCCGCCAGCCACAGGACGTAGACGACGAAGGCGGACGCCAGGGTCACGAACAGCCAGCCGAGATTCTCCTCGATCCAGGTGAGCGCCGAGCCGCTGGCCGAGCCGAGACCGCTCGGGGTGAGGAAGCCCCAGGCGACGAACGCCAGGGCGAGGACCGCCGCGACGGCGAAGACGACCCGGTCCAGCGACCCCTTCTCGTCGGCCACCGGCGGCGGCGGCTCGGCGATCGCCGGGTGCTGGTCGGTGTCGGGGCCGGTCGCCTCGGCGTCGGGACGAGGCGGTGTGGGGAAAGTCGTCACAGGCAGGTGCTGCGCCCGCGCGGGGGCGCCCTCCGATCGTGTGCAGGGACCCGCGGTCCGCAGTCTGGGGCCGGCCGAGTTCCGCGCCCAGCGCGCTCGGCCCATCACTCCCAGCCTCATGCGAAACGGATCGATCCGCAATACACGACAGGCGGCCGGGGCTGTGGTTGTCGTCATGTGCCGACGGCGGGATGCGCGCTGTCAGTGGTCGCGGCGTGTCGTCGCAGGTCAGCCAGGGCGCGGCAGCGCCGATGGGGGGAGGCCGTGGTGCTGTGATGCTCCTCGCGGTCGGGGCCGGAACCCGGCTCCGGACCCGCGGACGACGAGAGCCGGTGGCCACCGCTGTCCGCGGTGACCACCGGCTCGTCGCCGACTGTCGTCCTGGCTGCTCGCCAGGACCAGGGGTGGGGTCTTCGTGGATCGAAGAACGGCGAGGTGAGAGCAAGGTTTCTGCGAACGTCCCACGGGCCTGGCACCCATCGACTCCAGAATCAGCACCCCCGCCGCCTGACGATCACCTCGCTGGCGCACTGCTCGCGTAGGTCCCCAACCTCCGCTCGAGGTTCGCGATCAACGCCTCGACCACAGACTCAGCGGTGCTGGCGATGGCCCCGACTGGCTGCTCCGCGACAGCCCGCGCCACCGCATGCTTGACCGCCGTGAGGTCAGCCACGGATTGGCCGCTCGCCTGGAACACCCGGCTTGCACGGTCCGACCAGCGCGCGCGTCGAGCGTTGAAGTCGGGGGTGGGGAACGTGACGCCGTAGTGATTGACGAGCACCTGCCCGTACGCAGCAGGGTCGAAGAGGTCCTCAACCTCAGAATCCCGCATGCCCGCAGCCATCGCGAAGTTCACCTCGGAAGGCTCGAGCAGGTTCTCCCTCCGCGCACGCTCCTCCGCCTCCCGGCCCGCCTGGTCGTGGTCTATGAACACGTGGACTGCGCAGAGGAAGCCGCGCAAGAGAGTCAACTGGTTGGCAAGGTTGCGCACACCACGCATGCTCATGACGACGAGTTGACCGTTTCGAACTGCTTCATCGAGGCGCCGAGAACGCGACCGCAGGACCGAGCTGATCGACAAGACATCAGTCTCTCCCTCGACCAGCAACACCAGAGCCGCGGACGCAAGGTTGTCCGAGACCTCCACTCCGAGCACGTCACGAACATCTGCGAGCGAAGCCGCTGCCCGCGCGCGGTTTCGGTGCACCACGACGTTCTGTCGAATGTTGGACCTGTTTGTCAGTAGGGGGCTGTGCGTTGTGACGACTACCTGCTGATCCCGGCTGATGTCTTGGAGCACCCGGCGGAGAGCATGGATCGCCTTCGGATGAAGATGCGCTTCCGGCTCTTCGATCGCAAGCATGATCGCCCGCGACGTCTCACCAGATTGACGGGATAGGTGGTGAGCAAGACTCAGCGCCGCAACGCTTTGGACACCGTCGCCCTTCTGCCCGAGAGGCGTCGGCACGCCGTCGTCAACAAACACCTCACACTGTCTCCGCAAGGCCGACATCCTGTCCTGGACGGTGACGCGGACCGACTTCACGTCTGGAAGAAACTGGGACAGCGACCCGCATAGGACATTCTCGAGCGCGTCGAGGACCGGCTGCTGCATTTCGGCGACCTTCGCCACTGCAGCCTGGTAGTCGTCGGAGGCTTCCAGCAGTTGCAGTTCCGACTCGACCATTCGCCGAACCATCTCCACCGCACTGGCCCCGGTCCGCACTGCGGGGATGTGTTCCAGCTTGATCATGGACCCTACGAAACGGGAGATCAGACGACTCTTACTCGACAGCGTCTTCGCCCCGGGACCTTTCTTGCGCACCTCGAATGTCAGCGCCTCTGAAGATACGGTTATCCTAACGGGCAGCCGACCGTTGAGATTGCTCTTGACCGTCTCCTTGAACTGTCGAACTTCATCGTCGGTCAACTCAAACTCGAAGTCGAAAACCGTCTTCGTGGATGCGTTCCCCTGCAATGAGATCGGCACGTCACGCTCCCACTCGAAGACGCCGGAGCGCGCGACGCGCTGCATGATGACCCGGTCCGTCGTCCGGACGCCGATGGGAGCGTCATGCAAGGCCAGCAGTCGCATTCCTGCGACAAGACCGGACAGGATGTTCGACTTGCCCTCATTGTTCGGGCCCACAAGCACCGTGAGGTCACCAAGAGCGATTTGCTCCGTACGACGAATGCTCCGGTAGTTCTGCAGGGAGAAGTGCACCAACCTCACGCGGCGACGACCTCGGCGGCGAACAACTCGGCCTGCTGCATGACCATGAGGACGGCACCCTCCTGCTTGTCCGGCGGATAGCGGTACTTCATCAGGAGCCGGCGGATGTGCCGGCGCAAGGACGCCCGTACCTGCTCCTTCTTGTCCCAGTCGACGGTGGCGTTGCGGCGGACGATGCCGACCAGTTCGTGCGCGATCGCCTTGAGGGTGTCGTCACCCAACTCCAGCACCGCAGAGTCGTTCTGGCACACAGCGTCGTAGAACGCGAGCTCGTCCTCGCGCAGGCCCAGCTTCTCGCCGCGTTCGTGTTCGGCGCGCATCTGCTTGGCGAGCTGGACCAGTTCGGCGATGACCTCGGCGGCGTCGAGGCTGCGGTTGGTGTAGGAGCGCATCGCTCGTTCGAGCATCTCGGAGAACTTCCGCTCCGTGATCAGGTTGCGCTTGGCGATGGTCTTCAGCTCGCTGTTGAGCAGCCGCTTGAGCAACTCGATCTGCAGGTTCGGGTGCGGCTTGGTCGACAGCCGGCGGGCGAACTCCTCGTCGATGATGCTGATGTCGGGCTTATCGATGCCTGCGGCGGCGTAGATGTCGATCACCCCGCCGGTGGTGACCGCGTCGGAGACAACCTGGCGGATGGCGGTCTCCATCTCCACGTCGTCGGCGACGCCCGGAGTGCTGTCGGCACGGGCCCGGCGGAGCTCGACCGCGACAGCCTGAAAGAAGGCCAGGTCGTCGCGGAACCGCAGCGCCTCCGGTGAGGAGACGGCCAGGGTGAACGCCTGCGCGGCGACCCGGGCATGGTGGAGGAACCGGTCAGGCAGGTCCATCTCGGAGGCGCCCAGCAGGTGCTCGAGGGCGGCCATGATCGCCTCGACCTTCGCCCGGTCGGACCCGGAGGCCAGCGCTTCGCGCCAGGGGCAGCCGTAGAGCAGCTCGCCGAGGACCTCGACCTTCTCCTCCAGCAGGGCCAGCGCCTCGTCGACCGGGGCGCCGACCTCCTGCCGGGCCCGGTCGCGGTCGGTGTAGTCGGCCAGCGCCGCCTGCAGGGACTCCGCGATGCCGATGTAGTCCACGACCAGCCCACCGGGCTTGTCGCGGAAGGTGCGGTTGACCCGGGCGATGGCCTGCATCAGCCCGGCGCCGCGCATCGGCTTGTCGACGTACATGGTGTGCATGGCCGGAGAGTCGAAGCCGGTCAGCCACATGTCCCGGACGATCACCAGTTCCAGCGTGTCGTCGGGGTTCTTCGCCCGGGCCTTCAGCTCCGACAGCGCCTGCTTGCCGCGCACGTGCCGCGCAAGCTCAGGGCCGTCTGCGGCCGAGCCGGTGATGACCACCTTGACCTTGCCCTTCGTGTCGTCATCGCTGTGCCAATCCGGCCGCAGAGCGACGATGGCGTCGTAGAGCTCGACGCAGATGCGCCGGGACATGCAGACGACCATCGCCTTGCCGGCGAGCGCACCGCGGCGGGCCTCCCAGTGGGCGACGATGTCGGCGGCGACCGCCTTGACCCGCTTCGACGCGCCAACGACGGCTTCGACCCGGGCCCAGCGGGTCTTCAGCCTCTCCCGGGTGTCGGTCTCGGCGAGCTCGGTGACGTCCTCGAAGCCGCTATCCAGGGCTTGGCGCGCCTCGTCGGGCAGCTCGACCTTCGCTAGCCGCGCTTCGTAGAACACCTTGACGGTGGCACCGTCCTCGACGGCCTGGGTGAGGTCGTAGACGTCGATGTACTCGCCGAAGATGGCGCGGGTGTTGCGGTCGGCGGCCTCGATCGGGGTGCCGGTGAAGCCGATGAACGACGCGTTGGGCAGGGCGTCGCGCAGGTTGCGGGCCAGGCCGTCGATCAGGTCGTACTGCGTGCGGTGCGCCTCGTCGGCGATGACGATGATGTTGCGTCGGTCGGACAGCACCGGGAAGGTGCGGCCGGCCTCGCGATCCCCCTTCGTCAGGCCGAACTTCTGCATCGTGGAGAACACGATGCCCCCGGAGGCCTTCGACGCCAGCACGCTGCGCAGGTGCTCCCGGCTGGTGGCCTGCACCGGGGTCTCCGGCAAGGTCCGGGCCGGAGCGAACACCTCGTCGAACAACTGGTCGTCCAGGTCGTTGCGGTCGGTCAGCAGCACCGCGGTGGGGTTGGCCATCGCCGGGTGCCGAAGCACCTTGCCGACGTAGAACAGCATCTCCAGGCTCTTGCCGGAGCCCTGGGTGTGCCAGACGACGCCGGCGCGGCCGTCGCCGCGCGATACCGCGGCGACGGTCTCCGCGACGGCCTTGTTGACCGCGTGGAACTGGTGGTACTTCGCCACCCGCTTCACCAGGCCGATCCGCTCGTCGGTGAAGACGACGAAGTTGCGCAGCAGGTCCAGGAACACCCCCGGGGCGAAGACCCCGCGGACGAGGACCTCAAGCTCCGGCAGGCCGGCCGGCGCGAGCCCGTAGCCGTCGATCGTCTTCCACGGCGCGTAGTGCTCGAACTGCCCACCCAGCGCGCCGAGGCGGGCCTGAGTGCCAGTGGAGATGACGCTGATCGCGGTGTGTGCGAGGAGGGCCGGGATCTGGTCGGCGTAGGTGCGCAACTGGTTCCACGCACCGCGCAGCGTCGCGCCCTCCTGCCCGGGCACCTTCAACTCGATGAGCCCCAACGGCAGACCGTTGACGAAGGCCAGCACGTCCGGCCGCCGGGTCCGGTTGTCCTGCTCGACGCTGACCTGGTTGACGGCGACGAAGTCGTTGCTCGCCGGGTCGTCGAAGTCGACCAAACGCGCGACATCGTGCCGGGTCCCGCCGTCCGCGGTGCGCCGCTCAACTGGGACGCCGTTGGTGACCAGCCGATGTACTCGCCAGTTCTCCGCCAGCAGATCCGCACTCTCGGCGCGGCGCACAGTCGCTATGACTTCGCTGATTTCCTCGTGCGCAAGGTCTGGGTTGAGCCGAGCAACTGCCGCCCGCAGTCGGCCCTCCAGCAGGACGTCCCGGTATGACAACCGCTCCGCGGTCTGCTCGCCCGGAGCGATGTCCGGCCCGTGCAGCACCTGCCAGCCCAGGTCAGCGAAGTACTCGAGGCACACCTCCTCGACGCCCGACTCCGCTACGAAGCCCCTCATGGCCGCACACCTGCCAGGGTTTCCACATCGCGAACCTGTAGTTCGCCTGACATCAGCGGTGGAAGTAGCGCGTCTCGCAGTACCACCAGGCGACGGTTTTCTTCTTCAGCCTCGGCACCGCGGCGGACAAGAGACGAGAGAGCATCTTCCATATGTCTCACGTGTTCCGATTCCGGGAGCCTGATCCGCACTTGCTCCAACCGATCAGTCGGCAAACGTCCGGTGCCATGTCCAGCTTCATCCACAAGCGCAAGGATCGTGTCGCGAACGGCAAGAAGCCCCACTGCCACAGTGGCAGTGGGCAAGTCATCGTGCAGCACAACCGCCTTGCAGTCCTGACCGAATGCGACTTCCCTCTGCGCGACGCCTACTCGGAACTCGGACTTCAGACTCATTCCTCGAACAACAAACAACACCGCTCCAGCTGGTGCGAGACGGGTCCCTGACCTTGCGCCCACATCGGTAAGGGTGCGGTCACTGCAAGAGACGAAGAACGACTTGAGGCTAGCGGCAGAGATCCACGGGATCGAACCGCCCCAGTATTCGGGATTGCTCGTGTTCGGTGTTCCACCTGATAGCCACTTCCCCGCCGCCTTCAGCGTTGTCGAGGATGAGGACCCGGCCACTGATTTCTCGTACATCGCCGTCGCTGTCCGCAACACGAGGCCCCGAATACGCCCGTTCAAGGCGATCTTTTCGTCCAGTACGCCAAGTATTTCCGCAATCGCTCGCTGCGTTTCTATTGGTGGCAAGTCGATCGTCATGCTCCGCAGATCAACGAGGTTGATGTAAGGAGCCATGTCAGTCTGCCCTGCAACCACGTGCGCTTGGGCCTGGAACTGCGGGGAGCGCACCCAGCAATAGAGCCAATGCGGATCGATCACCTGAGTGTCAAGCGCCCTTAGAACACACAACTGTGGGCTATAGACGAACTCGGGGGAAGTCGACGAAATCATGGCGGCCCTGCCAACAGTGCCTTTGGTGGTGATCAAGACGTCATTCGGCAGCGACGTCTTGCCTCTCATCTTGGGCCTAAACTCGGACCGCACGTGATCCTTGAACACAGGCCGCACCACACCTTCCAGCACTTCGGCAACTCGAAGGATCGGTATGCCGCCTATTCCGAGTTCGGACGCTTTCGTGCGGTAGCCGTCACTCAAGTACAGGGCACGCCGCGATACCAGAGCGCCCAGAGTCGTCCTTTCAGCCACCAATCCGCTCCAGGGCCGCGCGCAGCTTCGCCTGCACGCGATCACTCTCTTCGAACGCCGCAAACAGCTCGCTGGTCAGCCGCTGCACTTTCTGGTCGAGCGGCTCGCCGTCCTCGTCAGCGTCCTCCGTACCGACGTAGCGGCCGGGGCTGAGGACGTACCTGTGTTCGGCGATCTGGTCGAGGGCTGCACCGGCGCAGAAGCCTGGAGTGTCGGTGTACTCTCCCGCGCCCGGTTCACCACGCCAAGCGTGGTAGGTCTCCGCGACGCGGGCGATGTCATCGTCAGTAAGTTCACGATGCGTCCGGTCCGCCATCACGCCGAGGTTGCGGGCATCAATGAAAAGCAGCTCACCGCGTCGGTCCCGCCATGCCCGCGCGCCACCAGGAGACTTATCGCGGTTGAGGAACCAAAGCGACACTGGAATGCCAGTGGAATAGAAAAGTTGCGCGGGGAGAGCAACTACAGCTTCGACGAGATCAGCTTCAAGGAGTCGGCGGCGGATGTCGCCTTCCCCGGACTGCTGTGACGACAGCGACCCGTTTGCGAGAACGATGCCCGCAGTCCCGTTAGGAGACAGCTTGGCCGCGAAGTGCTGAAGCCAGGCGTAGTTGGCGTTCCCAGCTGGAGGAACGCCGTGCGCCCAACGTCGGTCGTCCCGGAGTTGGTCACCGCCCCAGTCGGAGACGTTGAAGGGCGGGTTGGCCAGGATGTAGTCGGCCTTGAGGTCCGCGTGCAGGTCCTCATGGAACGTGTCACCCCACCGCGGACCGAGATCAGCCTCGATGCCGCGGATGGCGAGGTTCATCTTGGCCAGTCGCCACGTGGTGTCATTCAGCTCCTGGCCGTACACGGCGATGTCGTTTCGCCGGCCGCCGTGGGCTTCGACGAAGCGCTCGGCCTGGACGAACATGCCACCCGACCCGCAGCAACCGTCGTACACGCGGCCGGAGAGCGGCTCGATCATCTCCACGAGGAGCTTCACAACCGATCTGGGGGTGTAGAACTCGCCACCACCCTTGCCTTCGGCGGAGGCGAACCGGCCGAGGAAGTACTCGTAGACCCGGCCGAGGATGTCCTTCTCCCGGTGCTCGGCTGAGCCCAACCCGATGCCGGACATCAAGTCCACCAGCTCGCCGAGCCGACGAACGTCGAGACTCGGCCTGGCGTAGGTCTTCGGCAGCACGCCGCGCAGCGTGGGGTTGTCGATCTCGATCAAGTCCATCGCGTTGTCGATGAGCTTGCCGATCTCGGGCTGCTTGGCCCGCTCCTTGAGGTACTGCCAGCGCGCCTCCGGCGGAACCCAGAACACGCCCTCGGCCGTGTACTCGTCGCGGGACTCCAAGAGTTCCTCAGCGGCCTCACCCGTAATGCCATCGGCGGCGAGTTCGTCCCGGAGCACGCCGCGGCGTTCCTCGAAGGCATCCTCGACGTACTTGAGGAAGATCAGGCCGAGGACGACGTGTTTGTACTCACTGGCGTCCATCGAGCCGCGGAGCTTGTCGGCTGCCTTCCACAGCACGTCTTCGAACCCCAGCGGTTCGGACCCGTTCTTCTTCGCGCGCGGTGGCACGTGCAACTCCCTCGGTTGTTCCAAGCAGAAGCACGGTAGCCCGCCACTCGCCGCACAGTGGACAGCCGGACACGGTCAGTCACGCCGACGAGCGGTTCACCTCCTCTCGGCGCCGGCTGCACCTGCACCTGTCCCGTACCCGGCCAACAGGGGCTTCGGACATCAGCGAGAACGCGGCGACAGCGCCGTCGGGGATCACCTCCTTCGGTGACGGCTGCCGGTCGCCGGCGACCCGGCGTCTCTCTGCTCCCTATGGAGTTGTCAATGTGCGGTCGGCGGATGCCCCCAGGGCGCCGCCGCAGGGCGGCGGTCACCGAGGCCGTCGCCTTCGTCAATCGGGCCCGCGTCGAATGCAGCCGCCTTCCCACCCGGCACCCCTCGATGAGCGGAACACCCGTCGCGGCCCTGTATGTGTCGCCTAACCACCGGAGGTGCCGGTCATGCCCGTGCTCCCCTTCCCGCCCGTCGTCAACAGCCACCAGCCGTGGCCCACAGACCACGTCAACGGGGCCTCTGACCAGGCCGTGCTCGCCCGGGCCGCCACCCTGGTTGGACTCCCGGCCGACCATCTCCCGCTGCCGCTGCGCTGGGGCCCCGGTCCCACGCAGCTCGCGGTGCTCCGGACGACCGCGGAGCTGCTCCTGGCGCGGCTCGAGGAGACCTCGGGTGCGTGCCCCGCCTGCGCCGGCTCCGAGCAGGCGATGGACTGCGCCCGTGAGCTCGGGAAGCTGGAGGCGCGGCTGGCCGCGCTGGCCCACGACGCGAAGCTCGTGCTGGGCTGGCTGCAGGGGTCGTAAGGCGTGCGGTGAGCTAAGGCTTGCGTCCTGAGATGGCGCGCTGAGGGGTGACGCGGACGGGCTCGGCCCGTTCGCGTCACCCGCACCGCCGGTGCTGGGGACGCCGATCGGCACGGAGACGCCGATGACTCCCAACTCACACACCCCGGGCGCCAGCGCCCCCGAACCGCTGCGCGACTACCAGTTGCGGAAGCTCCTGACGCGCCGGCAGGCGCTCGCCGACGCCGCTGTGGAGCACCTCTGCCACGACCTGCCCGGCGCGGACCTCCTCTGGCAGGCCGTCGGCCGCGTCGAGGACCGCCTGCGGCGGGAGTACCCCGCCGTCTGGGCCCGGTCGAACACGGACTGGGTGGCCGCTGACGGCGCCCGGCTGCATTCCGCTGACCGGCCGGCACCGGAGTCCTGCCGGATCTGCCGGCAGTGGCACGTACCCGGCGCCGAGGTCCGCCCGGCGTCCTGACCGCCACCGTGGCCCCGCCCGCAAGGGCGGGGCCACACCCATGTCCCACCTCCGGCACGCGGCTGGCCAGCCCTGCCGCCCCGGCCGCCGCTAGTACGTCAGCCGGCAGATCGACCTCATTGCCGATCCACTGCACCGCCGGACCGGTACCGGTATGACCGCTACAGCCGACGGCCCGGCCCCCCGGCTCGACGAACCCGCTGAGCTCGACCGCTTCCTCACCAGCTACACCCCGACCGGGGTGGACGCCGACCGGTGGGCGGGCCTCGCCTCGGACGCCATCGCCCTGGTCAGGCAGGCCGGACCGCTGACCCGGACGCGGGTGGAGAAGGACATCCAGGCGCTCGGGGCCGTCGCCGCCCGGCTGATCGAGCGCAACCGCCAGCTGTCGCTGGACGAGGCGCTGGCGGACGCGACGCTGCTGGACTTCGACCTCGCACTCGCACGCGCCGGTGCCCGGGACAAGACCCGCGAGAACCGGCGCGGCATCCTGCGCCGTCTGCAGGCGGTGCACCACGGCGTGCCCTGGCGTCGGGAGCGCCGCGGGGACGGCGATCGGGTGGACGAACTGCCCCCGCTGTCGCTCGTGTGCGAGGTGGCCCGGGTCGTGGCCGTCGCCGGGGCGGACCGCGGCGCGGACGCGGCGGCGTTCGTCGCCGCTGTGGACGCGGCTCGACGTGCCCGCCGTGGAGACGCCGAGGCCGGCACCGCTGACCCGGCGTCCTGGCGACGGGCCCGGGCGTTCGCCGAGCGCCACGGGCTCGGGCTGACCCAGCGGGTGCTGGCCGCGGCGGTCACCCACGAGCTGCTGCAGATCGAGCAGCCGGTGGCGGTGCTGATCGCCGCGGCGGGGCTGACCCGGCGCGACCTCGACCTCGGCCTGACCCACGTCGCGGTCCTGCCAGAGCGACCGTCGGAGCTGCAGCGGGCGGTGCTGCGCGGCGCCTGACGACGGCGGGTCGGCGGTGATTGCCGTACCGGTCGCCCCCCGCACGGTCCCGGCCCGAGCTGCCCGGAGAGGCCGGGCGGCCGGACCGAGGAGCCCGGCCTTGACGAGCAACTCCACCCGGCGGCGCAAGCCCAGCAAGGCGGCGATGGGCCGCCAGCTGGCGCAGGTGCAGGCCGAGCACGAGCAGCAGCGCGAGCTGCCGCCGGCGCTGGCGCAGCTGATCGACGACTACACCGGCGCCAGCTACACCGCGGTGCAGATGGCGAGCATCCGGCCGTTCCTCCGCACCGTCATCACCGCCAGCACGCTGACCGGCGCCGAGAGCGTTCGGAAGCACTGCACCCACATCGCCGGGCTGGCGGCCTACGCGATCTGCCGCGGCGTCGCCCTCGAGCCGCCGCAGGTGCTGACCACGGCCTTCATCGACGAGTACGTGCGCCTGGGCATGACCGGCGCCGGCGACTCGGTCAAGGCCGAGCGGCGTCGGCGCCTGCTCGCCGTCGCCCGCACCGTCAACCCGGGCCCGACCACTCCGGCTCGGCTCACCCCGATCGGCCACAGCGCGGTCAAGCCGCCCTACACGCCGCCGGAGCTGGCCGTCATCGCCCGCGTCTGCCGCACGCAGCCCACCGAGACCAAGCGCCGCGACCTGTCGGTCGTGGTGGCGCTGTGCGCCGGCGCCGGCCTGGACAGCGTCGACCTCCGCCATCTCTACACCGAGCACATCGAGGACCTCGGCGCCGACGGCCTGCAGGTCCACGTGCAGCAGCCGCGGCCGCGGACCGTGCCGGTGCGCAGGGGGATGGAGGACCTGCTCCGCGCCGCGATGGGCGGCCGGCGCACCGGCGAACTGATCATCGGGGAGAAGGCGGATCGGCGGAACACCGCCGCCCGCGCCGTGGAGAACGCCGCCCTCTACAACGTCCCGCACATCGAGCCCGCGCGGCTGCGCGCCACCTGGCTCGCCGACCTGATGACCGACACCGTGCCCATCGGGGTTCTCCTGCAGGCGGCCGGGCTGAAGTCCGCCCGCACGCTGGTCGACCTGATGCCCCACGTGGGCCCGTGGCTGGAGCACAAGAGCCTGACCGCGCCGGCCGCCGACGCGCTGCGCGGGGGTGCCCGGTGAGCGCCAAGCACCTGACTCCGGCGCTGGTCGACCGCACGGTGCACGTCATCGACAGCAGCGGCGTCCTCGACCTGGCCTGCCCGCCCCGGCAGCCCGGACAGCGCGGCCGGATCGGCAACATCCGGGACAACACCCGCCTGCTGCTCCTCGGCATGCACCTGTGCACCCGGCTGGGGCACGAGGCCACCCTCAGCAGCATCCACCAGGTGCTCACCGAGGCGCTGCCCCGGGACAAGCAGTGGGAGCTCGGCGTGCTCCGCCCGACCACCACGAAGAATCGCGCCAACGGCAAGCCGTTCGATCCCGACGCGCCCGCGCTGGTCAAGAACGGCAAGCCCCGCAAGCGCATCTGGACCGAGGACGGCGTCGAGGAGATCAGCTACGACGACCTCTACAACGCCGCCACCGCCCTGCGGAAGCGGCTCGACTACGGCCACGGCGCTGCCCCGGGCCTCGACGACGCCGAGCGCGCGGCCCGCCAGGACGCCGTCGAGCAGATCATCGACGCGCTGATCGCCGCCACCACCATCCCGCGGACCGGCAGCACCTGGGGCCTCGACGCCACCGGCCAGTGGGCCTGGACCCGCGGTCCGAGCAAGCGCAAGAAGGAGCTGGAGAAGAAGCTCGCCGACGGCGCCGCCGACGCGGAGGACCCCGACGGGCTCGAGGTCGCCGGCATCGCCACCGACGACGAGGGCGCCACCGCGCCCGAGGACCAGAGCGCCCCCGCGCCCGCCTCCGCCCGGGGCCGCTGCCTCGACGCCGCCTGGGGCTACAAGACCAGCAAGACCGGGGAGAAGGAGGTCGGCTTCGGCTTCCACCAGCACACCATCTGCCGCGTTCCGGACCCCACCGCCGACAACGACGACGAGCCGCTGCTCATCGACGGGTTCGTCCTCACCCCGGCCAACGCCGACGTCGTCGACGCCTCCCTCGGGCTGATCGACCGCATCCGCGCCCGGCACGGCTTCACCCGGCTTCTCGGGGACATGCTCTACACCAACCTCAAGGGCGGCCGGTGGGCCGTGCCGCTGGCCCAGCGGGGCATCGAGCAGGGGCTGGCGATGCGCAGCGATAACCACAAGGTCGTCGACATCAACGGTGCGCAGATGCAGCACGGCTGGCTGCACTGCGCCGCCGCCCCGATGGACCAGCGGCCGCTGCCGCCCGACCGGGCCTCCGCCGAGGAGTGGGAGACCTTCCACGACAGCGTCGAGGAGTTCCAGCGCAACTGGGCCTTCGACCGCAAGGAGAGCGGCCTCGGCAAGAACCTGACCAGCAAGTGGATCTGCCCGGCCCGCGCCGGCCGCGCCGGCTGCCACGCCCTCGGCGCGGCGCAGGTCCAGGCGGCCACCGAGCTGGAGCTGCCGATCATCACCCCGCCCGATGACTGGCAGACCCGGCGATGCTGCACGGGCAAGACGATGGACTTCACGCCGGACCCGGACGACGTGAATCACCAGCGCAAGCTGATGCAGCGCGAGTACTACGGCAGCCGGCGGTGGCGCCGGCTGTTCAAGCGGCGGGCGCTCGTCGAGGGCGCCTTCGGCATCCTGAAGAACGCCAGCCGGCAGCGCCTCCGCCGCGGCCAGAACCGGCTGCCCGGCCTGGCGATGGCCTCCATCGTCGCCGCGGTCAAGGCCAGCGTGTTCAACGAGGAGCAGCTCCGCAGCTGGCACGACCGCACCGGCCGCGGCCCGGCCGACCACCCGCTGCTGCAGCCCGACCCGCCGTACTGGGGCTTTCGCGACCTGACGAAGGAGGAGGCGAAGGCCGTCGACACCGAGCATCTGCGCCGCCTCCGCGGCGGCCACCTGGAGCCGGTCCCCGAGGCCGCCTGACACCGGCATGAGACGACGAACCGCCCCGGACCTGGAGGTCCGGGGCGGTTCGTCATTCTGCGAAGAGTCTCCGCGAAATCTGCGAAGACCTCGGGGTGGAGGTGGCGGGAATCGAACCCGCGTCCTCCGACGCATGACCAGGGCTTCTCCGAGCGCAGTCCGCTCTGCCTCTACTCGACCCCACCGATCGCACGAACACGTCGGTGTGACGGGCCCAGTCGCTGTGTGGTGTCCCGCACGCGCCCGCGACCGGCACGCACGGTGAGTCATCTAGCTGATGCCAGGATCCGGGCCGATGACGAACCCGGGCTGACAGACCCGCCTACGCTGCTATCAGGCAGCGAGGGCGAAGTCGCGCTGACTGGAGTCGGCGCTTGTGTTGTTTGCAACGCGTGGTTAACGAGCTCATCGTTGCCTTCCTCGGCTCGCTTCCCCTGGACACCCGACCGGAGTCGAGACCATTCACCCCCTGTGCAGTTGTGCAGACAGACTAACCGGCGGGGGCCCCCGCGTGTTCCCGCGTCACCCGGCCAGTCGACGGCGCAGCCCGGTCGCCCGGGCCACCGGGCGCGTGACCGCCCGCGCCACCGCCTCCGCCGAGCCGACGACGGTCACCCCGGCCCTCGCCCGGGTCACCGCGGTGTAGAGCATCTCCCGCGTCGCCAGCGGCGAGGCCGGCGGCGGCAGCAGCACCGTCACCCGGTCGAACTGCCCGCCCTGGCTGCGGTGCACCGTCAGCGCCCGCAGCGGCGCGACGTCGCCGAGCCGGCCCAGCGGCACCCGCACCGGCGCCTCCGGCCGGCCGAACGCCGCGACCAGCCCGTCGCCGTCGGCCACCACGACAGCGGTATCACCGTTGAACAGGTCGTTGTCGTAGTCGTTGCCCAGCACGATCAGCGGCAGCCCGGCGTAGTGGCCGTCGCGGCGGGGCGCGATGCCGGTCTCCTCGGCCAGCCAGCGCTCGGCCTGCCGCTGCCAGTACGCGACGCCGCGCGGTCCGCGGCGGTGGGCGCACATCAGCCGGTGCCGCTCCAGCGCGGTCAGCGCCGCGCCCGCGTCCCCCTCCCGCGCGGCGTCGAGCACCGCGACCGCCGCCGCCACCAGCTCGGCGCGCACCGCGGTCAGGGCCGTGCCCGACACCGGCGCGTCGTCGGCCACCTCCCGGAACGCCACCGACGGGTCGCCGAGTCGCAGCACGTCGAGCGCCTCGTCGGCGTCCCCGCGCTGGATCGCGGCGGCCAGCGCGGCGATCCGGCCGCCCTCCTCGAACCGGTGCACCCGCCGCAGCAGGCCGATGCCGTCGCGCACCCGCGCGGCCGGGGAGGACGGCGCCTCGGCCGGTTCGGCGGGCACGTCGGCCGGCACCGCCACCCGCAGCTGCGCCCACCGCTCCGCCGTCCGGGCGCCGTCGGCCCCACCGGTGAGGTCGGCGAGCACCGCGCCGGCCTCGACCGCGGCGAGCTGGTCGGGATCGCCGACCAGCACCAGCCGGGCGGTGTCGGGCAGCGCCTCCAGCAGCCGGGCGAACAGCGTCAGCGACACCATCGAGGCCTCGTCGACCACCAGCACGTCCAGCGGCAGCGGGTTCTCCCGGTCGTGCCAGAACCGTGCCGTCCCGCGCTTGACGCCGAGCAGCCGGTGCAGCGTCGAGGCACCCAGCGTGCGCAGGTACGCGCGGTCGGCGTCGACCAGGACGTCGTCGCGGGCGGCCGCCTCGTGCACCGCCTCCTGCAGCCGGGCCGCGGCCTTGCCGGTCGGCGCGGCCAGCGCCAGTCGCGGCGGTGCTCCCGGCTCGGCCAGCGCCCGCAGCGCCGCGACCAGCCGGGCCACCGTCGTCGTCTTGCCCGTGCCCGGACCGCCGCCCACCACCGCCACCCGCGACAGCACGCCGACCGCCGCGGCCAGCCGCTGGTCCTCCGGCTCGCTGCCCGGCCACAGCCGCGCCAGCACCGGCGCCAGCCGCGCCGCATCGACCGACGGCGGGGACGCCGCCCGGCGCAGCAGGTCGTCGGCGACGGCGACCTCCTGCCGCCAGTAGCGGTCCAGCCACAGCGAGCCCTCCGACAGCCGCAGCGGCCGGCGGCCGTCGTCGTCGGAGCACGCCACGAGCGGGCTGCGGCGCACCGCGGCCAGCCAGGCGGCCGGGTCGGGCCAGGGCAGCTCGGCCAGCGCCTCCGGATCGGCGACCTCCGCCTCGTCCTCCCCCGCCGGCAGCGCGAGCGCCTCGGCGCCGGCCAGCGACAGCAGCACCGAGCCCTGCCGGGTGCTGCGCACCACCAGCGCCGCGGCGAGCAGCACGGCCGGGTCGCTCTCCCCGCCGAGCCGGCTCAGCCGCTGCGCCACGTGCACGTCGGCGGCGTCGAGCACCCCGGCCCGGTTGAACTGCGCGAGCAGCCCGTCGGCGCGCAGCGCCAGCCGCGCGGCGGTCACCGGCCACCCCCGGCGAGCAGGTCGGACAGCTCGGTCACCAGCGCCGCGGGCGGGTGCCAGGCCCAGACGCCCGACACCTCGCCGCCGGCCGCGAGCGGGGCGTCGGCGCCGCACATCCCGCGCAGGAACAGGTAGAGCACCCCGCCCAGGTGCCGCTCGGGCGCGTACCCGGGCTGCCGCCAGCGCAGGAACCGGTGCAGCGCCACCTCGTAGAGCAGCGCCTGCAGCGGGTAGTGCGCCGCGAGCACCGCGGCGTCCAGCGCGGCCGGGCGGTAGTGCCAGGCGGTCAGCGGCTCGTCGGCGTCGGCCAGCCGGTTGGTCTTGTGGTCGAGCACCAGGTACCGCGGCGCCGCCGGCTGCCCCACCCGGATCACCGCGTCCAGCGACCCGGTCAGGTACCCGCGCAGCGGCTGGCCGGCCAGCGCCGGCGCGGCCAGCAGGTCGGCGTAGCCGGCCACCCGGTCACCGGCCGGCAGGTGCGCGCGCAGCAGGTCGGCGACCGCGCCCAGCCGGACGTCGCCGTCCGCGGTGTCGCCCCCGGCCAGCGGCAGCTCGAAGGTCAGCTCGGCGAGCAGGTCGCGCCGCGGCACGTCGCAGAACCGCAGGCCGTCGGCGAGCGGGCCCAGCGGCGTGCACACCGCGGGCAGCAGCCCGGCGGCGAGCGCGTCGGCCTCCGGCCCCTCGCCCAGCCGCCGGGTCACCGCCTCGGCCAAGGCGGCCGCGGGGTCGTCCGGGGTCAGCTGCGCCTCCTCGAGGACGGCGTGCACGAGGGTGCCGAACCCGGCGCCGCCCGGCAGGTCCGCCATCGGCGAGGGCACCGCGCGTAGGTGCTCGTCGGCGTCCGCGGCCGGCGCGGGGGGCGCGTCGTCGCGCTCGTCGTCCTTGACCGGACCCGCCTCCGGCTCCGACGCCACCGACGGCGCCGCCTCGTGCACCGCCCGGGTCAGCCCGGTGTACGACGTGCGCCGCCACCCGGTGTCCACCTCGCGGTCCAGCCGTGCGGCGGCCAGCGCGGCGCCGTCGGCCGGACCACCGGACGGCGCGGGCGGCGGGAGCCCCTCGGCGTCGGCCCGGTCGACCACCTCGACGGACACCCCGCCGCGGCCGGCGGCGGCCAGCGCCCGGAACGCGCTCAGCGCGTCGCCGTCGGCGGGCACCGGGAGCTGCTGCGGCACCCCGCCGCCCGGGGCGGGGCAGAGCAGCAACCGGTGCAGCGGGCTGGTGTTGGTCTTGGAGGCCGGCGCCCACCACAGCACCAGCCGCGACACCGCGCGGGTGGCGGCCACGTACAGCAGCCGCAGCTCCTCCCCCGCCGACTCGTCGTCCTCGGCGCGGCACAGCGCCCCGTACCCGGGACCGTTGGTGCCGCCGACGTGCCGCACCCGGCGGCCCTCGGCGTCGTGCGCCCGGGGCAGCCGCTCCTTCGACCCGCCGCCGGCGGTGTCCCAGGCGAAGGGCACGAGGACGACGGGGAACTCCAGCCCCTTGCTCGCGTGCACGGTGACCACCTGCACCGCCGCCTGGTCGGTGTCCAGCCGGCGGGAGCGCTCCTGGTCGACGTCGCCGCCGGCGTCGGCCACGCGGGCGCGCAGCCACGCCAGCAGCCCGCTGACGCCGAGCTGGCCGGCCAGCGCCTCGGCGTGCAGCACCTCGGCGACGTGCCGGCGGTCGGTGAGCATCCGCTCGCCGTCGGGCCGGCTCAGCAGCCGGGCCGCGAGGTCCTGCTCCTGCAGCACGGCGGCGAACAGCCCGGCCACCCCGCGGCGGGCGAACACGTCGAGCCAGCCGCGCAGCGCGTCGGCGAGCTCGTCGGTGGCGGCGTCGCCGCGGGCCGCGAGGTCGGCGGCGGTCCAGCCGACCATCGGCGTGAGCGCCAGGCGGCGCACCCGGCCGCGGCGGTGCGGCTGGTCCATCGCCTCGAGCAGGGTGATCCAGTCGGCGGCGGCGTCGGTGGCGAAGACGCTGGCGGTGCCGGTCAGCACCGTGGGCACGCCGGCGGCCAGCAGCGCGTCGCGCACCAGCAGCGCCTGGCTGGTGGTGCGCACCAGCACCGCGACGTCGTGCGGCTCCAGCGGCCGGCCGGCGCCGGCACCGCCGCGGGGGACGACGGTCAGCCCCTCGGCGAGCACCGCGCGCACCTGCACGGCGACGTCGTCGGCCACTGCCGGCCGGGCGCCGGAGACCAGCAGCGTGCCGTTCTTCCCCGCGGGCAGCCCGTCGCGCGGCAGCACCCGCAGCCGCACCGGGGTGGCGTCGGGCGCGGGACCCAGCGCCGCGCGGGTGTGCCCCGCGGCCACCGGGCGGACCACGATCCGCGGATCGCCGAGCGCGGCGCCGCGGAACAGCGACTGCAGCCCGGCCAGCACCGCGGCGTCGCTGCGCCAGTTGGTGTCGAGCGTGGCGCGGGTGGTGGCCACCGCGGCGGCGTCGAGGTAGGCGCGCACGTCGGCGCCGCGGAAGGCGTAGATCGCCTGCTTGGGGTCGCCGATGACCACCAGGGTGCGGGCGCCGTGGAAGGCCAGCCGGAACACGTCCCACTGCACCGGGTCGGTGTCCTGGAACTCGTCGACCAGCACCACGCGGAAGCGGTCGCGCAGCCGCTGGCGGGCCTGCATGCCGGTGAGGGGGTCGGCGAGGGTGTCGCGCACCCGCACCAGCAGGTCGTCGAAGCCCTGCACCCGCCGCGCCCGCTTGCGCCGCTCGGTCTCCTGCCGCACCGCCCGCGCGAAGCGCACCCGCAGGTCGGCCGGGGAGTCGCGCACCGCGTCGGCGGGGGCGAGAACCCCCTGCGGGTCCTGCAGCACCGCGGCCCGGGCGACCGTGCGCGCGACGTCGTGCCCGAACGCCGGCTCGGGCGAGGTCGGCCGGCAGTACATCTGCAGGTAGAGGTCGTCGCAGACCTCGGCCACCAGCTCGCCGAGGTCCTCGACCAGCGCGGTGTCGGGATCGAGGTCGGCGACCACCCCGAGCCCGGCGAGCACCTCCTGGCAGAACTGGTGGATGGTCGCCACGGTGGCCGCGTCGAAGCCGGCGAGGGCCTCGGCCAGCCGGGCGCGGCGGGCGGCGACCTCGGCGGCGTCCCCGTCGGCCAGCAGCGCGATCACCGGATCGGGATCGGTGAGCGCCGCGGCCGGATCGGCCAGCGCGTCGCGCGCGGCGACCAGCCGCTCCCGCACCCGGGTGCGCAGCTCGCTGGTCGCCGCGCGGCCGAAGGTCACCACCAGCAGCTGGTCGAGGCGGGCGACGTCCTCGGCGACGTAGCGGGTGACCAGCCCGGCGATCGTGTACGTCTTGCCGGTGCCCGCGCTGGCCTCGAGCACCGTGGTGCCGGTGGGCAGCGGTCCGCGCAGGTCGACGGCGACCTCGGCGGCGGCCGGCGGCACGACCTCGGCGGTCATCGGGTGGTGATCCGCTCGGCGTCGAGCAGCGGCTGCCACAGCAGCCGCGCCAGCCGGCCGAGGTCGGTGGGCTCGTCGGGGTACCGGCCGGTCAGCTCCCCCGGTGGCGCGGTCCAGCCCTCCAGCACGGTCAGCTCCGCCCCTCTCCCCCACACCATCGCGTGGTCGTCGTCGTCCCTCTCCCCCGACCGGTTGAAGCCCCCGGCCCAGTCGGAGTCGGCGGCGGCCTGCGCCTGCTGGGGTGTCCGGCCCGCGGCCCGGCGGGTCGCGTAGGCCGCAGCTGCCGCCACCGGCAGGGGCAGAGGGGTGCACCGCCCCACCGCCCGCCAGTGCACGAGGTCGGCCAGCACCTCCCGGGCGTCGGCGACGGCCACCGGGCCGAGCGTGGCGACGGCGACGTCGTCGTCGGACCCCCGGCCGACGACGACCGCCTGCCACGGCCGGTCCGGCCGCGCCGCGGTCAGCGCCACCAGCTGCACCCAGGCGCGCAGCCGGTGCTTGGGTGCCAGCCGCGAGTAGACGACGGCGAGCACCGTGTCGCCGTGCACGCCGCGGACGGCGCCGAGCACCCGCGGACCCCCCGGCACCGCCGCGTCGACGCCCACCGTCTGCGCCGGCCCGGTGCGGAACGGCTCGCTCACCGCGACCAGCCGGTCGACCCGCTGCCCGATCGCGCCGAGCTTGCGGTGCCCCAGTGGCGGGGGCGGGAGCGCACCGCGGGCCCGCTCCAGCGCCTGCACCTCGGCCACCTGCGCGCCGCGCAGGCGGGCGGCGAGCACGCGATCGCCGACCGCCCACAGGTCCAGCGGGGTGGGCTCGACCGGCAGCGCGTCGTCCGGGTCCTCGTCGCGGGCGGCGGGCGCGAGGTCCAGCCGCTGGCCCAGGAAGCCGCGCGCCGGGTGCTGCCAGAACGACACCAGCTTCGACAGCTCGACCACCCCCTCCTCCGCGGGCGGGGGCAGCGGCTCGCCCAGGAACGGGCCGGGCTCGGACCGCTCGGCCGCCGCCGCCCGGGCACCGGCGAGCGCGGCCGCGTCGAAGGAGAACGGCGCCGGCCGGCCGAGCGCGCCGGCGAGGAAGTTGCGCGCGTCGAAGGGCTGCAGCGGATGCCGGACGACGACGGCGTCGCGCACCCGCCGGCCGTCGGCGCAGACGGCCGTGGCGTCGAGGGCGTCGAGCAGCTCCCCGACCGGCACCGCGGGCGGCAGGTCGGCGCCGGTGCGGACGTCGGCGCCGCAGTAGGTCAGCACCAGGTGCTCCCCGGCGGCGCTGATCGCGTCGAGGAAGAGCTGGCGGTCCTCGCTGCGGGCGTCGCGCTCGCCGACGCAGGGGTCGCGCAGCAGCAGGTCGTCGCCGTCGACGTGGGTCTGGCGGGGGAAGGCGCCGTCGTCCATGCCGAGCAGGCAGACCACCCGGTGCGGCACCGAGCGCATCGGCGTCAGCGTGCAGACGGTGAGCCCGCCGGTGCGGAAGCCGGCGGTCGTGGGCCGGCCGGCCAGCCGGCCGCCGACCAGCGCGGTGATCTCGGCCAGCCCCACCTCGCCGCCGGCCGGCGGCGCCGCGGCGGGGCCCGCCGGCGCCGAGCCGCGCCCGGCGCGGGTCTGGCACATCCCGGCGGGGGGGCCCTCCGGCCCCCGGGTGACCCACACCTACTGAGCT
>NZ_JBJGZW010000015.1:0-121291 GCF_054050695.1 Blastococcus sp. SYSU D00820 | reverse complement strand
GAGGGGGGGGGGGAGGGTTGGCCCCGCGGGATAATCCCGCCCCGGGGCCCGGGCGGGCGGGTTCCGGCCGCACCCGGCCTCCGGTGAGTGGTCAGAGCTTGCCGACGACCAGGTCGATGCAGGCGGTCAGCGCGCTGACGTCGTCGGGGTCGACGGCCGGGAACATGCCGACCCGCAGCTGGTTGCGGCCGAGCTTGCGGTAGGGCTCGACGTCGACGACGCCGTTGGCCCGCAGCACCTTGGCCACCTGCGCGGCGTCGACCGACTCGTCGAAGTCGATCGTGCCCACGACCAGCGAGCGCTGCGCCGGGTCGGCGACGAACGGCGTCGCGTACGGCGACTCCTCCGCCCAGCGGTACAGCCGGCCGGAGGACTCCTGGCTGCGCGCGACGGCACCGGAGAGCCCGCCGAGCCCGAGCATCCAGTCGATCTGGTCGGCCAGCAGGAACAGCGTCGCCACCGCGGGGGTGTTGTACGTCTGGTCCTTGCCGGAGTTGTCGACGGCGATCGAGAGGTCGAGGAAGCCGGGGATCCAGCGGCCGGAGGCCTTGATCTCGGCGACCCGCTCCAGCGCGGCCGGCGACATGAGCGCGATCCACAGCCCGCCGTCGGAGGCGAAGGACTTCTGCGGCGCGAAGTAGTAGACGTCGGACTCGGCGACGTCGACCGGCAGCCCGCCGGCGCCGCTGGTGGCGTCGATCAGCACCAGCGCGTCGGCGTCGGCGCCCTCGGGACGGACGACCGGCGCCATGACGCCGGTCGAGGTCTCGTTGTGCGCCCACCCGTAGGCGTCGACGCCCGGCTGCCCCGCCGGCAGGGCGAGGGTGCCGGGGTCGGCCTTGGCGATCACCGGGTCGTCGAGGAACGGTGCCTCGGCCACGCCGGAGGCGAACTTCGCGGAGAACTCGCCGTAGGTGCCGTGCGCGCTGCGCTGCCGGATCAGGCCGATGGTGGCGGCGTCCCAGAACGCCGTCGTCCCGCCGTTGCCGAGCACCACCTGGTAGCCCTCGGGCAGCGAGAAGAGCTCGGTGAGGCCCTCCCGGACCCGGCGGACCAGGCCCTTGACCGGGGCCTGCCGGTGGGAGGTGCCCATGAGGGCGGCGCCGTCGGTGGCCAGCGCCTGCAGCGCCTCGGGGCGGACCTTGGAGGGTCCGCACCCGAACCGGCCGTCGGCAGGGAGGAGGTCTGCGGGGATCTGGATGCTCATCCGGAAGTCCTCTTTCAGGCCGGCGTGGCCTGGTCCATGGGCTTGGTGCGGACGGTGTCCCAGCCCTCGACCTCCTCGGGCTTGCGCGGGTCGGGGCCGATGTAGCGGGCCGACGGGCGCACGAGGCGGCCGGTGTTCTTCTGCTCGAGGATGTGCGCGCACCAGCCGGCGGTGCGGGCGCAGGTGAACATCGAGGTGAACATGTGGCTGGGCACCTCGGCGAAGTCGAGGACGATCGCGGCCCAGAACTCGACGTTGGTCTCGACCGGCCGGTCGGGACGCCGCTCGCGCAGCTCCTTGAGCGCGGCCTGCTCCAGCGCGCGGGCGGCCTCGAAGCGGGGGGCGCCCAGCTCCTCGGCAGCGCGGCGGAGCACGCGGGCGCGGGGGTCCTCGGCGCGGTAGACCCGGTGGCCGAAGCCCATCAACCGCTCCTTGCGGTCGAGGAGGTCCTTGACGTACTTCTCGGCGTCGCCGGTCTTCTCCACCTCGTCGAGCATGTGCAGCACGCGGGAGGGGGCGCCGCCGTGCAGCGGGCCGGACATCGCGCCGATCGCGCCGGAGAGGGCGGCGGCGACGTCGGCGCCGGTGGAGGCGATGACGCGGGCGGTGAAGGTGGAGGCGTTCATGCCGTGCTCGGCGGCGGAGGTCCAGTAGGCGTCGACCGCGGCCACGTGGCGGGGGTCGGGCTCGCCGCGCCAACGGACCATGAACCGCTCGACGATCGTCGAGGCCTCGTCGATGCGCGCCTGCGGCACCGCCGGGACGCCGATGCCGCGCGCGGACTGCGCGACGTAGGACAGCGCCATGACCGCGGCGCGGGCCAGCTGGTCGCGGGCGGTCTCGGAGTCGATGTCCAGCAGCGGGCGGTAGCCCCAGAACGGGGCGAGCATCGCGAGGGCGGCCTGGACGTCGACGCGCACGTCGCCGCTGTGCACCGGGATCGGGAACGGCTCGGCCGGCGGCAGACCCGGCCCGAACTTGCCGTCGACCAGCAGCGCCCAGACGTTGCCGAAGGTGACCTTGCCGACGAGGTCCTCGATGTCGACGCCGCGATAGCGCAGGGCGCCGCCGTCCTTGTCCGGTTCGGCGATCTCCGTCTCGAAGGCGATGATGCCTTCCAGGCCGGGTACGAAGTCGTCGGCCATCTCGCTGTCTCCTCTGCCGCGGGACACGTGCACGCCCAGCGGGCACGCACGACTGCGAGGGAACCCTAGGCCGTGGGGAGACGCCGGGCACACGCGGGGCGGTGGGACCATGGCCGCCGTGCCCGACCTCTCCCGCATGCGCAGGGACTACGACCAGCCGGTGCTGCGCGAGGAGGACCTCGCCCCCACCTGGCTCGAGCAGTTCGACCGCTGGTTCCGCGACGTGGTGGCCGCCGAGGTGCCCGACCCCAACGCCGTCGTGGTCGCCACCGCCGACGCCGACGGCGCCCCCGACGCGCGGATCGTGCTGGTCAAGGGCTACGACGAGGCCGGCTTCGTCTTCGGCACCAGCTACGCCTCGGCCAAGGGCGCGCAGCTGGCGGTCAACCCGCGGGCGGCGCTGGTCTTCCCCTGGCACGCGCTGGAGCGCCAGGTGCGCGTGACCGGCCGGGTGGAGCGGATCGGCGAGCGCGCCTCCGACGAGCTGTGGGACCCCCGCCCCCGTGAGGCCCAGCTGGCCGCGGTCGCCTCGGTGCAGTCGACCGTCGTCGACTCCCGGGCCGAACTGGAGGAGCGGGTGCGGCTGCTCGACGAGGAGACGCCGGGGGAGAAGGTGCCCCGCCCGCCCGTGTGGGGCGGCTACCGGGTGGTGCCGGAGACCGTCGAGTTCTGGCAGGGCGGCCCCGGGCGGCTGCACGACCGGCTCCGGTTCGTCCGGGACGACGAAGAAGGCGGCGGCTGGATCGTGCAGCGGCTGGCCCCGTGAGCGAGGACCCCGCTGCCCCCCACACCACGCGAGCCCGGCGCGGGCCCCTGCAGCGGGGCCGTGGCTGGGCGATCGACACCAGCCCACTGCGCAACCCGCACTACCGCCGGCTGTTCTGGGGCATCGCCGCGACGATGCTCGGCCAGCAGATGACGCTGGTCGCCGTCCCGTACCAGGTCTACGCGCTCACCGGCTCCTCGCTGCTGGTCGGCGTCACCTCGATCGTCGCGCTGGTGCCGCTGGTCGTGTTCGGTCTGCTCGGCGGCGCGATCGCCGACTCGATGGACCGCCGCCGGCTGATGCTGGTCACCGGCGTCGGCTCCGCGGTGACCAGCGCGCTGCTCGCGCTGCAGGCGCTGCTGCCCGGTGGCGGCAACCTGTGGCTGCTGTGGGTGCTCACCGCCGCGGTCTCGGGCTTCACCGCGGTCAACCAGCCCACCCGCAGCGCGGTCATCCCCGCGCTGGTCGGGCCGGCCGGGGTGCCCGCGGCCAACGCGCTGTCGATGACCGTGCGGCAGGTCGGGGTGATCGTCGGCCCGCTGCTGGCCGGCGTCCTCATCGGCCTGGGCGACCTCTTCCTCGCCTACGCCGTCGACGCGGTCGGCTTCCTCGTCGCCGTCCTGCTGCTGCGGGGGCTGCCCCCGCTGCCGCCGCGGGCGGTCACCGGCGCGCTGCGGCTGGGGGCGGCGATCCGCGGCGTCGGCGAGGGCTTCGTCTTCCTGCGCACCCAGCCGGTGCTGCTCATGACCTTCGTCGTCGACGTCATCGCGATGCTCTTCGCCTGGCCGCAGGCGGTCTTCCCCGAGCTCACCGAGACCCGCTTCGCCGGCGACGCGAACGCCCTCGGCTGGCTGTTCGCCGGCGTCTCCATCGGCGCGCTGGCCATGGGCCTGACCTCGGGCTGGGTGTCCCGGGTCGACCGGCAGGGCGCGGTGGTGCTCGGCGCGATCGTGGTGTGGGGCGTGGCGATCGTCGGCTTCGGGCTGGCGCCGTCGCTCTGGCTGGCCGTGCTCTGCCTGGCCGTCGCCGGAGCCGGCGACATGGTGAGCGCGGTGCTGCGCAGCTCGATGCTGCAGCTGGCCGCGCCGGAGGACATGCGCGGCCGCATGCAGGGCGTCTTCCTCGTGGTCGTCGCCGGCGGCCCGCGGCTGGGCGACCTGCGCGCCGGGGCGCTGGCCAGCGCGGCCGGGGTGTCGTTCGCGATGGTCTCCGGCGGCGTGGCCGTCGTCGTCGCGATGGCCGTCGTCGCCGTGGCCGTGCCGTCGTTCTGGGCGTTCCGGGCCTCGCGCTCCACGCAGGAGACGCTGCTGGCGGAGGAGACCCGGCTGGCGGAGGAGGCCCGGCCGGACTCGCCCGCCCCCGAGAGTGGCGAGAGCCGGCCGGGCCCCGACCCGTCTCAACGAGCGAAGCGCCCGTAGGGTACTCAACCGTCTCGATACCGCCGGGATCACCCGGTCAGGCCAGTGCGCCGGCCACCACCCGCAGGTCGGCCACGAGGGCGTCGTAGGCCGCGGCCCGCGCGTCGTCCGGCGTCCGGAGCACCGCCGAGGGATGCGTGGTCGCCAGCATCCAGGTCTGGTGCGGGGCGTCCTCGTCGTCGTCGGCCGGGTCGCCCTGCGCGGCGGCCACGCCGGGCGGGGTCCAGGGGAGCAGCTGCCCGCGGTCCTTGGTGATGCGGAACGACGGCGCGATCAGCGCCTTGGCCGCGGTCGCGCCCAGGCAGACGACGACCTCCGGGGTGAGGACGGCGAACTCCGCCTCCAGCCACGGGCGGCAGGCGCGCAGGTGCTCGGGGCCCGGGCTCTGGTGGATCCGGCGCTTGGGCGTCGGGGTGAAGCGGAAGTGCTTGACCGCGTTCGTGATGTAGACGTCGCGGCGCTCGATGCCGGCCTCGTCGAGGGCCTTGTCGAGCAGCCGGCCGGCCGGGCCGACGAACGGCTCGCCCTTCCGGTCCTCCTGGTCGCCGGGCTGCTCGCCGACCATCACGATCCGCGCGGTCTCCGGGCCCTCGCCGAACACGGTCTGGGTGGCCGGCTCCCACAGCTCGCACGCGCGGCAGCCCGCGGCGGCGGCGCGCAGCCCGTCCAGCCCCACCCCGGGCGGCGGCTGCGCGGGACGGTTCTCCTGGCTCATGCCCCGATGACACCCCACCGCGGCGGGCGGCGCGAGACGGGCCGACCGATACGGTCGGTGGCGTCCGACCACGAGGGGGGCGCAGTGCTGGAGTTCGACGGGCTCTACAAGAGCTACGGCGAGAACCGGGTGTTGGAGGGCGTGGGCTTCACCGTCGCGCCCGGGTCGATGTTCGGCTTCTGCGGCGCCAACGGCGCCGGGAAGACCACGACGATGCGGATCGCGCTGGGGCTGGCCCGCGCCGACGCCGGCGAGGTGCGCTGGCAGGGCCGGCCGCTGGACGCCGAGGGCCGGCGGCGGATCGGCTACATGCCGGAGGAGCGCGGCCTCTACCCGAAGATGAAGGTCGCCGAGCAGCTCACCTACTTCGCCCGGCTGCACGGCCTGGCCGGCAGCGAGGCGGGGGACGCCGCCCGCCACTGGGCCGAGCGCCTGGGCCTGGGCGCCCGCATGGACGAGCGGGTGGAGAAGCTGTCGCTGGGCAACCAGCAGCGCGTGCAGCTGGCCGCCGCGCTGGTCAGCCGGCCCGAGGTGCTGATCCTCGACGAGCCGTTCTCCGGCCTGGACCCGGTGGGCGTCGACTCGCTGGCCGAGGCGCTGCTCGAGCAGGTGCGCGAGGGCGTCCCCGTCGTCTTCTCCAGCCACCAGCTCGACCTCGTCGAGCGGCTGTGCGACTCGGTGGGGATCCTCGCCCGCGGCCGCATGGTCGCCACCGGCACCGTGCAGGACCTGCGCCGCCGGGAGGCGGGGCGGCTGCTGCGCGTCGTCGTCCCCGACGCGCCGTCCGGCTGGGCCACCGCGGTCCCCGGCGTGCGGGTGGTCTCCCAGCAGGCCGGCGACACCCTGCTGGAGCTCGCGGAGGGCACCGACGACCAGGCGGTGCTCGCCGCCGCGCTGCGGACCGGCCGGGTGACCCACTTCGCCTGGCGGGAACCGACGCTGGTCGAGCTGTTCCGCGAGGCGGTCGCCGACCCGGCCGACCAGCAGGTGGCGGCGTGAGCGGACAGGGGCGTGAGCATCGCAGCGAGGAACGAGCGAGGAGCGGAGCGCCCCGCGGGAGCGAACCGGGTGGCGGCGTGAGCGGCGGCCGCCCGCTGGGCAGCGCGGCGCTGGTGCGGCTGGTCGCCGGCCGGGAGATCAGCACCCGGCTGCGGGACAAGAACTTCATCATCAGCTCGGTCGTGATCGTGCTGGTGCTCATCGGCGTGATGGCCTTCCAGGTGATCGTCAGCTCCGGCGGGAACGAGGGGCGCCTCGGCGTCGTCGGGGACACCTCCGTCCTCGGCCCGGCGATCCAGGCCCAGGGCGAGGCGGTCGGGGTCGACGTCACCGTCGTCCCGCTGGACGACGAGGCGGCCGCCCGCCAGGCCGTCGAGGACGAGGAAGTCGACGGCGCGCTCGTCGGCGGCACCGGGGACGACCCGCAGCTGCTGGTGCGGGAGCGGGACGCCACGATGGAGTCGGTCGTCAACGCCGCGGTGTCCGGCGTCGCGGTCGCCGAGCAGCTGGCCGAGGCCGGGGTCGACCTCAGCGCCGTGCCGCAGGCCTCCGTGGTCGCGCTGGACGGGGGCGAGGACGACACCCAGCAGGTGGTCGTCGCGGTGATCGGCGTCGGCATGCTCTACGGCCTGCTCATCCTCTTCGGCCAGTTCGTCGCGCAGGGCGTGGTCGAGGAGAAGTCCAGCCGGGTGGTGGAACTGCTGCTGGCCACCATGAAGCCGTGGCAGCTGCTGGCCGGCAAGATCCTGGGCCTCGGCGCCCTGGGGCTGGCGCAGATCGTGGTGATCGCCGTCCTGGGCGTGGTCGGCGCGCTGGCCTTCGACATCGTCGACGTCCCGGGGGATCTCATCAGCACCGTCGTCGCGGTGGTGCTGTGGTTCGTGCTCGGCTACGCCTTCTACGCCTCGGTCTTCGCCGTCGCGGCCTCGCTGGTCAGCCGGCAGGAGGACCTCGGCAGCGTGCTGACGCCGACCACGCTGCTGCTCGTGGCCGGCTTCATCATCGGCATCCAGGCGGCCGGCGACCCGGGCGGCACGCTGGCCACGGTCACCTCCTACGTGCCGGGACTCTCCCCGCTGGTCATGCCGGTGCGGCAGGCCGCGGGCGAGGTGGCGGCGTGGGAGGTCGCGGTGGCCGTCGTCCTCATGCTGGTCGCGGTCGCGCTGATCGTGCGCCTCGGCGGGCGGGTCTACGCCGGCGCGCTGCTGCGCACCAGCGGCAAGACCAAGCTGCGGGAGGCGCTGCGCGCCGAGCGCGCCTGAGGGGAGGCCCGCCCGCTCGGTTGGTCACCGGAGTACAGGGGTAGCCGCGCCCCCATGGCGATGCAGCTGGGCTACACGATGATGACCGAGCAGGCCGGGCCGAAGGACCTGGTCGGCCACGTGGTCGGCGCCGAGGAGGTCGGGTTCGACTTCGCGGTCAGCAGCGACCACTTCTTCCCCTGGCTCGACGAGATGGGCCACTCGCCCAACGCGTGGGTCACCCTCGGTGCCGCCGCCCAGGCGACCAGCCGGATCCCGCTGATGACGTACGTGACCTGCCCGCTGTTCCGCTACCACCCGGCGGTGGTCGCCCAGCAGGCCGCGACGCTGCAGATCCTGTCCGGCGGGCGGTTCACGCTCGGCATCGGGGCGGGGGAGAACCTCAACGAGCACGTCGTCGGCGCCGGGTGGCCGCCGGCCGACGTCCGCCACGAGATGCTCACCGAGGCGCTGCAGATCATCCGGGAGCTCTTCGACGGCGGGTACGTCAACTACCGCGGCGAGCACTTCGACGTCGAGTCGGCCAAGCTCTGGGACCTCCCGGAGACCCGGGTGCCGATCGGCATCGCCGTCTCCGGCAAGCAGTCCTGCGCGATCGCCGGCGAGCTCGGCGACGCGCTGATCGCCACCGAGCCGCGCGCCGAGCTCGGGGAGTGGTTCGACGAGGCCGGCGGCAGCGGCAAGCCGCGGATCGCGCAGATGCCGATCAGCTACGACACCGACCGGCAGGCGGCGGTCACCCGGGCGCACTCGCTGTTCCGGTGGTTCGGCCTGGGCTGGAAGGTCAACGCCGAGCTGCCCGGCCCCTCGGCCTTCGACGCGGCCAGCCAGTTCGTGCGGGAGGACGACGTCGCCGGCAGCATCCCGTGCGGGGACGACGTCGACGCGGTGATCGAGGGAGCCAAGGAGTACGCCGACGCCGGGTTCACCCACCTCGCGCTGGTGCAGATCGGCGGCGACGCCCAGGGCCCCTACCTGGACTGGGTGCGCTCCACCCTCCAGCCGGCCTGGCGCGAGGCGTTCGGCAGCTGACCTGCGGCGGGAGGGGGAGACGCGGATCTCCCCCTCCCCGGGGAGACACGAACGGGTGCGATCACCTTGCAGGAGGACGCGCGCCCGCCCGGGGGCCCACATCATGATCGGCATGACCGAGGACCTCGACGGAAGCCACGCCCGCGCCGCCGCCCCGGGCGACGCGGTGGCCGCCTTCGCCCTCGGCAACGCGCTGGCCGAGCAGGAGCGCTGGGCCGAGGCGAGCGAGGCCTACGAGGCCGCGCTCGCCGGTGGCGACGCCACGGCCTGGCGCACCCTCGGCGTGGTGCTCGACGGCATGGGCGACGAGGAGGGCGCGCTGGCCGCCTGGCGCGGCGCCGCCGCGGCCGGTGACCGGGCCGCCGCGGGCGTCGTCGCCTGCCGGCTGTGGTGCGCCACCCAGGACCCCGGGCTCGAGGACGACCTGCGGGCCGGCGCCGACCACTTCCCGCCGGCGCGCGCCGACCTCGCCGACCTGCTCCGCGAGACCGGCCGCGCGGTCGAGGCCCGCAGCGTGCTCGAGCGCGGCGCCAAGCTCGGCGAGGCCGTGGCCTGGCTGCCGCTGGGCAACCTCTACTGCGACGAGCTCGGCGACGACGAGTCCGCCGAGGAGGCCTACCGCAGCGGCATCGCCGCCGGCGACACCCGCTGCCACCACAACCTCGGGGTGCTGCTGGCCGACCGCGGGGACGACGAGGGCGCGACCGAGCAGTTCGGCCTCGGCGCCGCCGCCGGCGACGACCTGGCGATGGCGGCGCTGCGGCTCTTCCGCGGCTAGGTCGCGGTACCGCTAGGGGCGCTCGGCCAGGCCGGCGAGCGGGCCGCGGTACGGGAACGCCGCCGGGCCGGTGACGCCCGGCCGCACGGTGAACAGCCGGCCGGCGTCGGGCTGGGCGGCCCGCGCCGCGTCGTCCATCCCCTCGGCCGAGGTGGTGACGACCAGCAGGCCGCGGTCCGGGCCGGCGAACGCGCAGGCCGACACCTGCGCCACCGGCACCTCGACGACGGCGAGCAGCTCGCCCTCGGGGGACCACCGGCGCACCGCCCCGCCGCCCCACATCGCCGTCCAGAGGCAGCCCTCGTCGTCGACGGTGAGGCCGTCGGCCACGCCGTCGTCGCCGTCGAACTCGAGCAGCACCCGGCCGTCGGACAGGTCGCCGGTGGCCGGGTCGTAGGCGAAGGCGTGCACCAGGCCGGGACCGGAGTCGGCCAGGTAGAACGTGCGGTCGTCGGGTGACCAGCCCAGGCCGTTGGAGACGGTGAGCCCCTCCAGCAGCGTCGTGACGGTGCCGTCGAGGTCGAGCCGGTACAGGGTGCCGGCCCCGGGACGCTGGTCGAAGGCCATCGTGCCGGCGAGGAAGCGGCCGGCGCGGTCGCAGGCGGCGTCGTTCATCCGGGTGCCGCCGCTGTCGGGGGTGCCGCCCTCGCGGGCGAGGTCGACCAGCACGCGGGCGGTGCCGTCGTCGGCCAGCGCGGTGAAGCCGCCCCCGGCCGCGAGCAGCCAGCCTCCGCCGGCCACCGGCGCGACGGCGCCGACGGTGTCCCCGCCGCGGGCGCTGCCCACCTCGGTCAGGACGTCGCCGGGGCCCACGGTGGCCCGCCGGACCAGGCCCGCGGGGATGTCCACCCACAGCAGCTCGCCACGGGCGGCGTCCCAGCGCGGGCCCTCCGCGTGCGCGGCGGCGGGCGGGGCGGCGAGGGCGGCGGTCAGGTGCTGCACGCGGGGGATCCTCCCCACGACACCCGCCCGTCACACGGGCGGCGGCATACTCCGGGGGTGTCCGAAGCCACCGTGGACGTCGCCGATCTGCGTCAGCCCGGCCGGAACGCGGGGCAGCCCGCCGACGACCGGGCCGAGGAGCCGCTCCGGGAGGACATCCGGCTGCTCGGCCGGGTGCTGGGGGAGGTCATCCGCGAACAGGCCGGGGACGACGTCCTCGACCTGGTCGAGTCCACCCGCGTCGCCGCGTTCGGCGTCCGCCACTCCGACGTCGACCGCGCCGAGCTGGCCGCCCGGCTCGGGAACCTCGACGTCCGGTCGGCCAACCACGTCATCCGGGCGTTCAGCCACTTCTCGCTGCTGGCCAACCTCGCCGAGGACATCCACCACGAGCGGCGACGGCGCTTCCACCGGCGCAGCGGGTCCCCGCCGCAGCCGGGCAGCCTGGCGGCCACCTTCGCGCTGCTGGACCGGGAGAGCCTCGATCCGGACGTCGTCGCCGACGAGCTGGCCGGCGCGCTGGTCGTCCCCGTGGTCACCGCGCACCCCACCGAGGTGCGCCGCAAGACGATCTCGCAGGTGCAGCGGCAGGTCACCGAGCTGATCCGGCTGCGGGACCGCTCGGCCGAGGACGTCGGCGAGGACCCCGAGTGGGCCGCGCGGCTGTGGCGCTCGGTGCTCACCCTCTGGCAGACGGCGCTGCTCCGGTTGTCGCGGCTGCGGCTGCAGGACGAGATCGACGAGGCGCTGCGCTACTACGAGCTGTCGCTGTTCGAGGTCATCCCGGCGATCAACGCCGAGCTGCGGAAGGCGCTGCGCTCGCGCTGGCCGGACGCCGGCCTGATGGCCACCCCGATGCTGCAGCCGGGCTCGTGGATCGGCGGCGACCGCGACGGCAACCCGTTCGTCACCGCCGACGCCGTCCGCCGGGCGTCGACCCGGCAGGCCGAGACGGCGCTGGGCCACCACCTCGCCGAGCTGGCCACCCTGCGCGACGAGCTGTCGATGTCCGACCGGCTGGTCACCCCGACCCGCGAGCTGCGCACCCTGGCCGACGCCTCGCGCGACGAGTCGCCGTTCCGTGCCGACGAGCCCTACCGCCGCGCGCTGACCGGCGTGCACGCCCGGCTGGCGGCGACCGCGCGCCGGGTGGTCGGGCGGGTGCCCGGCGCCGCGCCGCACGCCGAGCTCGAGCCGTACGCGACGCCGGCCGAGCTCGCCGCCGACCTCGCCGTCGTCGACGCCTCGCTGCGCAGCCACGGGGCCGGCGCGCTCGCCGACGACCGGCTGGCCCGGCTGCGCGAGGCCGTCGACGTCTTCGGCTTCCACCTCTGCGGGCTGGACATGCGGCAGAACTCCGCCGTCCACGAGGAGGTGCTCGCCGAGCTGCTGGCCTGGGCCGGCGTCTGCCCCGACTACGCCGCCCTCGACGAGGAGGCCCGCGTCGAGCTGCTCTCCGGCGAGCTCACGCTGCGCCGCCCGCTGGTGCGGGCCGACGCCGAGCTCTCCGAGCTCGCCCGCGGGGAGCTGGACCTGCTCACCGCGGCCGCCGAGCAGGTCGCGCTGCTGGGGCCGGCGGCCGTGCCGAACTACGTGATCAGCATGTGCGAGTCGGTCAGCGACGTGCTGGAGGTCGCCGTCCTGCTCAAGGAGGTCGGCCTGCTCGACCCGGGAGCCGACGGCGGGCCGCGCTGCCCGGTCGGCATCTCCCCGCTGTTCGAGACGATCGAGGACCTCCGGCGCGCCGGCACGACGATGGCCGCGGTGCTCGCCCGGCCGTTCTACCGGGCGCTGCTGGGCAACCGCGGGAACGCGCAGGAGGTCATGCTCGGCTACTCCGACAGCAACAAGGACGGCGGCTACCTGGCCGCCAACTGGGCGCTGTACCGGGCCGAGCTGACGCTGGTGGAGCTGGCCCGCTCGGAGGGCATCCGGCTGCGGCTGTTCCACGGCCGCGGCGGCACGGTCGGCCGCGGCGGCGGGCCGAGCTACGAGGCGATCCGCGCGCAGCCGCCCGGCGCGGTCGCCGGCTCGCTGCGGATCACCGAGCAGGGTGAGGTCATCGCGGCCAAGTACGCCGACCCCGACCTGGCCCGGCGCAACCTCGAGGCGCTGGTCGCGGCCACGCTGGAGGCCAGCCTGCTCGACGTCGAGGGCCTGGGGGACGACGCCGAGGCCACCTACGCGCTGTTCGACGACCTCGCCGAGCGGGCGCGGCAGGCCTACCGCGAGCTGGTGCACGAGACGCCCGGCTTCGTCGACTGGTTCCGGGCCGCGACCCCGATCCGGGAGCTCGGCGAGCTCAACATCGGCAGCCGGCCGCCGTCGCGCAAGGCCGGGGACCGGATCGCCGACCTGCGGGCGATCCCGTGGGTGTTCAGCTGGTCGCAGGCGCGGATCATGCTGCCCGGCTGGTACGGCACCGGCACGGCGCTGGAGAGCTACGTCGACGGGGGCGGCGCCCCCGGCGGCGACGAGCGCCTCGCCCGGCTGCGCGACCTGCACGGCCGCTGGCCGTTCTTCCGCACGGTGCTGTCGAACATGGGCATGGTGCTGGCCAAGACCGACCTGGGGCTGGCCGCGCGCTACGCCGAGCTGGTGCCCGACGAGGAGCTGCGCGCCCGGGTGTTCGACCCGATCCGCGCCGAGCACGAGCGCACCTGCCGGATGCTGCTGGCGGTCACCGGCGACGAAGGGCTGCTGGCCGACAACCCGTCGCTGGCCCGCTCGATCCGCAACCGGTTCCCCTACCTGGAGCCGCTGCACCACCTGCAGGTGGAGATGCTGCGCCGCCGCCGGGACGGGGACGACGACGAGCTGGTCCGCCGCAACATCCAGCTGACCATCAACGGCATCGCGACGGCGCTGCGGAACAGTGGCTGACGCCCGCGTGGCCGTCAGCGGGCCCGACCTCACCGTGGTCGCCGCCGACGCCCTCGGCCTGGCCCCGGCGGCGCTCGCGCCGGCGGTCAGCGACCCCGCCTACCGGGTGCTGGTCGACGACGAGGGCGCGGCGCTGCTGCTGCGCCGGCAGTGGACCGCCCAGGGGACGGCGGAGGCCGTCGTCCTCGCCTCGGCGGGCATGGGGCCGGAGCACCCCGCCGTGCTGGCCGCCGCCGTCGGCTGGGGCTGCGACCGGGTCCGGGACCGGCCGGGTGGCCGCGGGGTGCACGAGGTCGGCGACCCGGACGCCGCGGCGCCGCTGGCCCGGCGCTTCCTGCACCTGGCCGCGCTCGCGGCCACCCGGGTGGAGACGGCGGTCGCGCTGGCCCGCAACAGCGGGGAGGACCGCGTCAAGGCCGACGGCAGCCTCTCGCTGGCCGCCGACGAGGCCGCGCACACCGCGGCGGCGCAGGTGCTGGCCGCGCTCGGCGTGCCGCTGCTGAGCGAGGAGCGCCGGGACGCCGGCGTCGACCCGGACGAGCCGTGGATCGTGCTCGACCCGCTCGACGGCACCGGCAACTTCCGCGCGGGGCTGCCGCCGTGGGCCTTCTCCGCGGGCCTGGTGCACCGCGGCCGGGCGGTGGCCGGCGTGGTCGTCGACCTCTCCTCGGGGCGGCGGTGGTCCGGGGCCGAGGGTGCCGGCGCGCTGCGCGACGGCGTGCCGATCCGGCCCCGGGCGGGTACGACCGTCGTCGTCCCCAGCGCGCCCGGCGGCCGGTCGGTGGGGGTGCCCACCACGGCCCGCCGGGTGCGGGTCACCGGCTGCACCGCCGTGGAGATCTGCCTGGTCGCCGACGGCTCGGCCGCCGCCTGGCACGACGTGGACCGCAGCGGCACCCACGTGCACGACGTCGCCGGGGGGCTGGGCGTGCTCGGTGCGGCCGGCGGGGTCGCGCTCACCCCGGACGGCGTGCCGCTGGAGCTGCCGCCGGACACCGCGACGCTGATCCGGTTCTGCGCGGCCGGCACCGCGGACGCCGCGCGGGAGCTGATCGGCGCGGTGCGCGGGGTCTGACTCAGCTGCGGGCGGCCGCCGCCCGGGCCGCGGCCAGCAGCGCCTCCCGCTCGTGCATCGTCGTCCGGGCCCGGCCGCGGGTGGCGCCCAGCGCCACCTCGGCCTGGTCGATGGCCCGCCAGTTCTCCAGGAGCACCGGCTCGGCGCCGCGGGCCAGCAGCGTCTCGACGAGGTCGTCGGGGTCGCCGTGGGCGGCGAGCACGCCGGCCTCGGCGTCGGCCAGGAGCGCGGCGACGGTCTCGCGGGCGTCGTGCTTGTTGGTGCCGACGACGCCGGTGGGCCCGCGCTTGATCCAGCCGGCGACGTACTCGCCGCGCGAGGTCTGCCCGTCGCGCAGCACCCGGCCCTCCTCGTTGGCCACCGTGCCGGAGGAGGCGTCGATGGGCAGCCCGGGCAGCGGGCAGCCGCGGTAGCCCACCGAGCGGACGACGAGGTCGGCGGGGATCACGGTCAGCTCGCCGGTGCCGGTCGCGCGGCCCTCGGCGTCGACGGCGGTCCGCTCCACCTCGACGCCGGTGACCCGGTCGGTGCCGAGGATGCGCACCGGCCGGGAGAAGAACCGCAGCCGGATCCGTGCCCGCCCGGGCTCCTCGGTGTGCGTCGCGTACTCGCGCAGGACGGTGATGTTGCGGGCCACCAGCCGGTCGGCCGGCGGCGGCTCGTCGGGGCCGGGCAGGTCGGCGGGGTCGACGAGCACGGTGGCCCCGGCCAGCTCGGCCAGCTCGTCGAGCTCCTTGGTGGTGAAGGCGGCCTGCACCGGGCCGCGCCGGCCCAGCACGGTGACCTCCTCGACCGGTGCCGCGGCCAGGGTGTCCAGCACGTGCTGGGGCATGTCGGTGGGCTCGAGCTCCTCCGGCGTCCGCACCAGGACCCGGGCCACGTCGAGCGCGACGTTGCCGACCCCCACGACGACGGCGCTGCGGGCCCCGGTCACCGCGGCCTCGATGCGGGCGCGGTCGGCGTCGGGGTGGCCGCAGTACCAGGCCACCAGGTCGGTGGCGGCCAGGCTGCCGGGGAGGTCCTCGCCGTCGATGGCCAGCGACCGGTCCCGCGAGGCGCCGTAGGTGTAGATCACCGCGTCGACCGCGCCGCGCAGCTCGCCGAGGGTGATGTCCTTGCCCACCTCGACGTTGCCCACGAACCGGACGCCGGGGGCGTCCAGGGCGCGGTGCAGCGTCTCCCGGATCGCCCGCATCCGCAGGTGGTCGGGGGCGATGCCGTGCCGCACGAGCCCGAAGGGCGTCGGCAGCCGGTCGATGAGGTCCACCGCGACCGGGACGGCGTCCTGCCGGGTCAGGGCCTCGGCGGCGTAGATGCCGGCCGGGCCGGCGCCCACCACCGCCACCCGCAGCGGCCGGGCGGCGGACGGGGGGCCGGGCTCCGGGTGCTCCGTCACACCAGGCATCCTGACCCCGCCGGGCGTCCGTGCGCCAGGTCACTCTCCGCCGAAACCCCTGGGAGGCCCCGTGTCCGTCGTCGTCGTCGCCACCATCACCCCGCAGCCCGAGCACCTCGACGCGGTCCGGGAGGCGGTGCTGGCGGCCGTTCCGGCGGTGCACGAGGAGCCCGGCTGCGAGCGGTACGCGCTGCACGAGGCGCGCGGCACGCTCGTCATGGTCGAGAAGTGGGAGAGCCCGGAGGCGCTCGCGGCCCACGGCAAGGCCGAGGCGCTGTCCCGGCTGAGCGGGCAGCTCGAGGGCAAGCTGACGGGTGCACCGGAGATCACCGTCCTCGGCGCCGTGCCGGCCGGCGACCCCGCCAAGGGCGCGCTCTAGGCCGCCTGGTCCACCGGGCACCAGTAGAGGTTGCGCCCGACCATCTCCTGGGTCTGCACCTCGGTGCCGCAGAGCCGGCAGGGCAGCCCGGTGCGCCGGTACACGTAGTGCGCGTCCTCCCGGGTCACCGCGCCCCGCTTGCGGGCGCGGTGCTCCGGCCGGGTGGTCACGATCCGGCCCATCCGGACGCCGGCCCGCATGAGCAGCACCAGGTCGGCCCAGATCGCCGCCCAGGTCTGCGGGTCGACGTCCCGTCCGGGGCGGAAGGGCGAGACGCCGTGCCGGAAGAGGATCTCCGCGCGGTAGACGTTGCCGACGCCGGCGAGCACCGACTGGTCCATGAGCAGCGCGCCGATCGCCGTGCGGCTGCCGGCGATCCGCCGGTGCGCCAGCTCCCCGCCGCGGCGCGTCCGCAGCGGATCGGGACCCAGCCGGTCGAGGATCCGCGCGACCTCGGCGCCGGTGAGCACCTCGCAGGCGGTGGCGCCGCGCAGGTCGGTCCAGACGCCGAGGCCGTCGGGACCCTCGGCCTCCCAGCGCATCCGCAGCGCGCCGCGCGGGGTCGGCGGGGTGCCCGTGCCGCTGGTGTAGGTGCCGTAGAGGCCCAGGTGCACGTGCAGGGTGTCCGGGCCGAAGCCGGCGAACAGGTGCTTGCCGTAGGAGGTCACCTCGTCGACGACCCGGCCGTCGAGCAGCTCAGCGCCGGCGGCGAACCGGCCCTGCGGGCTGGTGACGTGCACCGGGCGGCCGGCGAACAGGGCGTGCTGCTCCTGGGCCAGCCGGTAGAGGGTGTGGCCCTCAGGCACGGCGCACCTGCTCGAAGCGCTCCAGGGCGACCTGCCGCTCGTGCGCGTGGTCGACGACCGGGGCGGGATAGCCGGCCGGGATGCCGCCGGGCGCCGTCCACGGCTCGTGCACGTACCGGGCGTCGAGGTCGCGCAGCTCGGGGACCCAGCGCTGCACGTACGTGCCGTCGGGGTCGAACTTCCTGCCCTGCGTGATCGGGTTGAAGACCCGGTAGTAGGGCGAGGGGTCGGTGCCGGTGCCGGCCACCCACTGCCAGCCGTGGTTGTTGCTGGCCAGATCGCCGTCGACCAGGTGCTGCATGAAGTACCGGGCTCCTCTCGTCCACTCCTGGTGCAGGTCCTTGACCAGGAACGACGCCACGATCATCCGCACCCGGTTGTGCACGTACGCCTCGCCGAGCAGCTGGCGCATCCCGGCGTCGACGATCGGGAAGCCGGTGCGGCCCTGCTCCCAGGCGGCGACCAGCTCCTCGGCGTGCGGGCCGGTGTCGTAGGCCATCGCCTGCAGGGTGGGGTCGAGGTACTCGCGGGCCGACTCCGGCCGGTGCCAGAGCACGTCGGCGTAGAACTCCCGCCAGGCCAGCTCGTCGGTGAACCGGCGGACCGCCTCGCTGCCGGGCTCTCCGGGAGCGAGGTCGGGCAGGTCGGCCAGCAGGGTCCGCGGGTGGATGCAGCCGTACTTCAGGTACACCGACAGCCGGCTGGTGCCGTCGGTGCCCGGGGTGTTGCGGCCCTCGGCGTAGCCGAGCAGCCGCTGGTCGCGGAACCGCTCCCAGGCCGCGAGCGCGGCCGCCTCGCCGGCGGGCGGCAGCCGGGTGCCGCCGAGGTCCTGCGCCGGCGGCAGGTCGCCGGGGGGCATCGCCGCCTCCCAGGGGACGGCGTCCGGCCGCGGGGCGGGGGAATGCCAGCCGTGCGCGCGCCAGGCGCGGGCGTACGGGCCGAAGACCTTGAACGGCGTGCCGGTGCGCGTGGTCACCCGGCCCGGCCCGACCGCGTAGGGGGAGCCGGTGCGCACGAGCGCGACGTCGCCCAGGGCCCGCTCCACGGCGGCGTCCCGGCGCCGCCCGTAGGGGCCGGCGTCGGCGGAGACGTGCACGCCGGACGCGCCCACCTCGGCCACCACCGCGGGCACCACCCGCGCCGGGTCGCCCTCGCGGACGACGAGCGCGCCGCCGGTCGCCTCGCGCAGGTCGGCCAGGCAGTTCCGCAGGAACTGCCGGCGCGGCCGGCCGGAGGGCTCCCACAGCCGCGGGTCGAGCACGAACAGCGGCAGCACCGTGCCGCCGTCGCCGGCCGCCTCGATCGCGGCCAGCAGCGCGGGGTGGTCACCCAGCCGCAGGTCGCGGCGGAACCACAGGACGGTGGTCGGCACCCGCGGAGCCTAGGCAGGCTCCGCGGGGTGCCGCGCGTCCACGCTCAGTGGTCGGCGGTGGCCAGGCCGAAGTGCGGCTTGTCGTCGTCGGCGACGAGGTCGAGGTAGTCCGGATGCTGCTGGATGTAGTGCCGGACGAACGAGCAGTAGGGCAGGACGTGCAGTCCGCGGTCGCGCGCGGCGTCCAGGACGCCGGCGACCAGGACCGAGCCGAGGCCGCGGCCACCGACCGACGGGTCGATCTCGGTGTGCGGGAGGGCCATGGTGCCGTTCTCGACGTGGTAGCTGGCCAGGCCGACCGTGCGCTCGCCGAGCCGGATCTCGAAGCGTCCCCGGTCGGGGACGTCGACCACACTCGTCTCCATCGTGCTTCGTCCACCTCCGTCGCCCGGGCGCCGTTGCCCGGGCCTCGTCGTGAGTACTGGAACGGTAACGCGCCGGAGGGGCCAGGGATCCCGACCGGCCGCCGATCGGGTGGTCGTGCCGCGGGATGTTGTGACGTGAAACACAACTCCCTAGCGTGTCGCCCACAACGGGGAGGTGCGCCGTGGCCGGTGCAGGTCGCAGGGTCGTGCTCGTGCTCGTCGCGGCGGTGCTGGCGCTGGCCGGCTGCGGCGACGACGGGGCGGCGGGCACGTACGTGCACGACGTGGAGGGCACCATCACCCTCGCCGAGGACGGCTCGGCCACCTGGGAGCAGGAGGGGAACAGCGCGGCCTTCGAGTGGGAGCAGGAGGGCGACACGATCACCTTCCTGCTCGACGGGGAGGCCGAGGGCGAGGCCCGGCTCGAGGACGGCGACCTGGTGCTCGCGCCCGACCTCATCAGCGGTGACGAGGACGTCGTCTTCGAGCGGCAGTAGCGCTCAACCCTGCGCGCGCAGCACCTGCTCGAGGGTGCGCGCCGGCGAGCCGGTGAGGTCCTCGACGGCGGTGCTGACCGTGCCCATCTCGCCGGCGGCGATCGCCGTGTAGGTGGAGACCCACGCCTCGACCTGCCAGTCCGGGGCGCCGTAGGAGGCGCGCGAGGCGTACGCCTCCTCGAGGGTCTCGTCGTGGAAGGTGACGCGCCGGCCCGTGACGGCGGTGAGGGTGGCGGCGACCTCGGACAGGGTCAGCGCCTCGGGGCCGGTCAGGTCGTAGGTGGCGCCCGCGTGGCGGTCGGGGTCCTGGAGGACGGCCACGGCGGCCGCGGCGATGTCGTCCTGGGCCACCGCGGCGACCCGGCCGTCGCCCGCGGGACCGCGCAGGACGCCGTCCTCCCCGATCAGGAACGGGAAGAAGTCGGCGTAGAGGGCGTCGCGCAGGAACGTGTGCCGCAGGCCGGTGGCCCGCACGTGCTCCTCGGTGGCCCAGTGGTCGCGGGCGAGGGTGAAGGTGGCGCCGGGCGCGGCGTTCAGGAAGGACACGTAGACCAGGTGGCCCACCCCGGCGGCCGCGGCGGCGTCGACGAACGTGCGGTGCTGGTCGACCCGGTCGGGGGCCTCCGAGGCCGACACCATCAGCACCGTGTCGACGCCCGCGAGGGCGGCTCGGACGGCGTCCGCATCGATGTACGGCGCGCGGACCACGGTGCTGCCCGGCAGGTCCGGCGCCCGGGCGGGGTCGCGGACGAGCAGCCGCTGCGGCACGCCGGCGCCGGCGAGCAGGCGGGCGACCCGGCCGCCGAGGCGGCCGGTCGCTCCGGTGACGGCGATGGTCATGTGCCCTCCATGGTGGTCACGGCCGGGGGTTGGTACGGGTCCAGCCGCGCTCGTCGCGGCGGGCGCCGGTGCCCGCGCGGCAGCGGCGGCAGACAGCCTGCACCTCCTCGGCGTGCCGGCCGGACTCGGGCTGCACGTCGGCCCAGGTGACGTGCGGGAAGCGGAGCAGGCGTGACCGGCTCAGCGAGAGCCCGCAGACGGTCTCGTTGCGGCCGGGCTCCCAGGCGTGCGCCTCGCCGCTCGGGTAGCGGATGCCGTCGTCCGGGTCGATCCACTGGCCGCCGGCCGCGACGGCCGCGTTGCGCATGCCCATGGGTGCGGCGATACCCGCCGGGGGAGCACGATGCGCGCATGCGGGCCAGACGGGTGACGGCGAACCTGCGCGCACGTCCAGCTGGTCACGGCCGACGCCACCTCGCCGGAGGTGCCGGCGATCTCGGTGCACGCCGACGACGTGGACGCGGCGTACGCCGGGGCGCAGGAGCACGGCTACGAGGTCGTGCACCCGCTGACACGGAGGCGTGGGCGTGCGGCGGTTCCTGGTGCGCGCGCCGGACGGGACGGTGGTGAACGTGGTTCAGCACCGCAGGTGAACCGCGGGTGGCGTCATCCTTTGTGGGTGCGGGCACGAGTCCGCGCTCGGCTCCGGCTCGCAGCGCGCCGATATACGGAACATGATCGACACCACCCGTCTGCTCCCCGTCGCGCTGGCCGGCGTGACCGCCCTCGTGCTGACCGCCTGCGGGGGTGGTGCGGAGGGCTCGACCACCGCTGCTCCGACGTCGAGCGCGGCGCCGGCCCCCGCCGCAGAGGAGCCGCGCGACGTCGCGGGGTACCTCGTGGAGGACGTCTCGGTCCCGCCGGCGCCCACCGACCCGCGGGCCGCGAGCCTGTTCGGTGAGGAGGCCGTCGAGCAGGCGTGGCTCGAGGCCGTGCAGGTCGTCGACGACTACTCCTACGACCCGGCGCTGTTCATGCCGGAGTCCTTCAGCGCCGAAGACTTCGCCGGGCTCCGCAGTCACCTGACCGAGCGATCCGCCGCGGACTGGGATGCCACGGTCTCTGCGGCCCTGGCCGCGGGCACCGGTGCCGGGACGGACGAGTGGGGACTCATCCGGACGATCTACATGACCGCGGACTGGGGTGGCGCGGCCAGTGCGGCCGGGGTCGACGTCGTCATGCCCACCGACGGCCCGTTCGTCACCAACCGGTCACTCGACGGTGCCCAGGTCGCGGCGACCCCCGACGGCGGCGGCCTCGTGCTGAGCTTCACCGAGAACGTGCAGATCCGGTTCATGGAGGACGGGCAGATGGTCCGGTACCCGATCGCCCGGTCCTTCACCTTCACGCTCGTCCCCGCTCCCGGGGGATCGGCTCACGCGTGGCTGATCGACCACTTCACAGGGGACGGCGAGTACGGGGAGAAGATCACCGAGGCCTGAGCAACGGCGTCGGTCCGCGAGGTGGCCCGCGAGTCCGTGCGGGGCTCCGCCCGGCCGACCATCCGGCCCCACCCGCAGATGACAGACGCCCGAACCCACCATCCGCGGCTCGGGCGTCCGCGATGTCTTGCGACATCACTCGAGTGCCCCCGGCAGGATTCGAACCTGCGACACACGGTTTAGGAAACCGATGCTCTATCCCCTGAGCTACGGGGGCGCGCCCGACACGATCCCACAGCGGCCCTCACGCCCCTGACGCAGGCGCGCGGGCCGCCGTCTCCCGCACCAGGTCCGCGATCGTCCCCGGCCGGTCCGACTGCGGGGCGTGGCCGGCGGCCAGCAGCGGCCGGAACCGGGAACCCGGGACCAGCGGCAGGTAGCGCACGGTCTGGCCCGAGGCGATCCAGTCGGCGGTGCCCTGGACGAGGGTCACCGGGCAGTCGATGCGGTCCATGCCGCGGGGGACGTCGAGCAGCAGCCCCCACAGCAGCGTCCGCCAGTAGTCGCGGGAGTCGCCGAACCCCTCCCGGGCGCCGATCGCCTCCTCCTCGGACGTGCTCCACGGCCGCGCCTTGAGCGGCGCGAGCAGCGCGGCCCGGCCGACCGCCGACCGCGCGAGGACGTCGATGACCGGCGCACCCAGCCGGCCGACGAACCGGGCCACGACCAGGCCGCTGCCCTGGAACAGCCGCTCCGGCGGCACGTTCAGCCCGGACGGCGCGATGGCGACCACCGAGCGCGCCCGGCCGCGACGGGCCAGCTCGAGGGCGATCCGCGCGCCCAGGGAGTTGCCGAGCACGTGCACCTGGCGCACGCCCTCGGCGTCCAGCGTCCGCTCCACCGCGTCGGTGAGCGCGGCGACCGTCGGCCGCTCGACCAGGGCGGGGGAGCGGCCGACGCCGGGCAGGTCGACGTTGAGCACGTCGAAGTGCCCGGTGAGCAGGGGCAGGACGGCGGTGAAGTCGCGGCGCGAGCTGCCCATGCCGTGCAGGAGGAGGAGCGGCTCGCCCGCCCCGGAGCGGGAGAGCGACAGGAGGGAGGTCATCGCCGAAGGGGTACCCGGCCGCCCGGCGTCCTGATCGTGGGCTGCGGCACGACGCCGTCCGGCGGGGGACCATGGGCCGGTGACCGCCGCACCTCCCGCCGTCGCCCCCGGGCCCCTCGCCGAGCTGGAGCCCCTCGTCGACCTGGTGGCCGACGGCGACGTCCTCGTCCTCTCCGGCGCCGGGCTGTCCACCGACTCCGGCATCCCCGACTACCGCGGCGCCAGCGGCTCGCTGCGCCGGCACACCCCGATGACCTGGCAGACCTTCTGCCGCGACCCGCGCGGCCGGCACCGCTACTGGGCGCGCAGCTTCGTCGGCTGGCAGCAGATGCGCCGCGCCCGGCCCAACGCCGGGCACCGCGCGGTCGCCGACCTGCAGGACGCCGGCCTGCTCTCCGGCGTCATCACGCAGAACGTCGACGGGCTGCACCAGGCCGCCGGCGCGCGCGGCGTCGTCGAGCTGCACGGCGGCCTGGACCGCACCATCTGCCTGGCCTGCGGCGACGTCGCCGACCGCGGCGAGCTGGACCGCCGGCTGCGCGCGGCCAACCCCGGCTTCGGGCCGCGCGCCGACGAGGTCAACCCCGACGGCGACGCCGAGCTCCCCGACGAGGTGCTCGACGGCTTCGTGATGGTCGACTGCGCCGCCTGCGGCAGCGGCCCGCTCAAGCCCGACGTCGTCTTCTTCGGCGAGACCGTGCCGCGCGACCGCGTGGCCACCTGCTTCGGCATGCTGGAGAACGCCGGCAGCCTGCTCGTCCTCGGCTCCTCCCTGACCGTGATGAGCGGGTACCGCTTCGTGCTCCGCGCCGCAGAGCTCGGCATCCCCGTGGCGGTGGTGAACCTCGGGCCCACCCGGGGCGACGCCAAGGTCGACGTGAAGGTCGACGCACCGCTGGGCGAGGTCCTGCCGCAGCTCGCCGCCGCGCTCGCGTGAGCCGGGAGGTCGAGCGCACGCCGGACGGCCGCTGGATCGTCGTCGACGGCCGCCGCTGGCGGACGGCGGACCCCGCGCTGCCCGACGACGTCCGCGCCCGGCTGCTCTCGCACCTCGGCGCCGCCCGCTCGGCGGTGCGGACGGCCGGCGACCCGGTGGCGGTCCGCGCCGCCCGCGACCGGGTGCAGCTGGCCAAGACCGGTCTCGGCGAGCGCGGCCCGGCCTGGTGGGACCAGGACGACGACGCCCGCCGCGCCCGCTGGGAGACCGCGCTCACCGCGCTGGACGACCTCGGCGGTTGACGCCCCGTGGCCGCGGGAAGGAGGTCGGTCGATGCAGACCTTCCTGCCGGTGGCCGACTTCGCGGAGAGCGCCCGGTTCCTGGACTCCCCGCGGCTGGGCAAGCAGCGGGTGGAGACCCTCCAGGTGCTGCGCGCCCTCGAGCTGCCCGACTACGGCTGGGTGTCCCATCCCGTCGTCCGGATGTGGCGGGGCCGCACCGCGGGGCTGGTCGGCTACGGGCTGGCGATGGTGCGGGTCTGGCGGGAGCGCGGCTTCGCCGACAGCACGTACACGCAGATCGCCGAGTTCGCGCCGGACGTCGCCGAGGCGCCGCAGGAGGAGCTGGCCCGGCTGGGGCTGCTGCCCTCGTGGCTGGGTGACCCGGCGCTGCACCTGTCGCACCGGTCGAACCTGATCGCCAAGGACCCGGAGTACTACCGGCCGCGGTTCACCGAGGTGTTCGGTCCCGAACCCGACGACCTGCCCTACCTCTGGCCCGAGCCCGACGACGTGCCCCCGCCACCGGAGCCCGAGGGCGTGCGGGTGTGGGTGGTCCGGCCCCGCGCGCACGGCGAGCTCGGGGCATGCCTCGCCGCCGGCGTGGTGGGGCTGGGCACCCAGTCGGGGATCGACGTCGACGCCACCGGCCTCTCGCCCGCCGAGCTGCGCGCGCTCTCCCGCGAGATCTCCGGCCGCCGCCCCGCCAAGGACCTGCGGCAGCTGTCGACCTTCCTCGACGAGGTGCGCCCCGGCGACCGGGTGGGCGTGCCCATCGAGCGCGGTGCCGGGTTGCTGCTCGGCGAGGTCGTCGGCGACTACGTCTTCGAGGGTCGCGAGCTGCTGCCGCACCGCCGTCCGGCCCGCTGGGACCGGGTGGTGCCGCGCACCGCGGCGCGGCCGCCGGCCACCCTGCAGGACCCGCGGGCGCTGTTCTCGGTGGTGCTCGACCCGGCCCACGTGCCGGGCGGCTGAGCCGCCCGGCACGGCGCCGCTCAGCTCTGCGGCAGCGGCACGTTCTGCAGCCGCACCTGACCGCGGGCGACCACCTTGCCGTCGTCGGACCGGGTGATGAGCACCTGCCACAGCTGCAGGGTGCGGCCCTGCTGGAGCGGCTCGGCCACCACGTCCAGCCGGCCGCTGGTCATCGGCCGGAGGAAGTCGGTGTTGTTGTTGACGCCCACGGCGAACTGGCCGCGCTCGGCCACCGCCAGGCTCGCGCCCACGCTCGCCGCGGACTCCACGACGGTGCAGTAGAGCCCGCCGTGGACCACACCCCAGGGGGTGTGCTGCTGGGCGCCGGTGTCCACGGTGCCGGTGACCCGCGTGCCGCCGGCCTCGGTCACGGTGAACGCCGTCGCCGCCACGAACGGGCTCTTCGCGGTCAGGTCCACGTCGGGGAGCTCGGCGCTCACGCGTCCCACACCAGGCAGAAGGGGTGCCCCACGGGGTCGGCGTAGACGCGGAAGTCGCCACCGCCGCCGGGCAGCTTCCGGGCGCCGAGCGCCAGGACGGCGGGCTCGGCGGCCTCGATGTCGGCGACCCGCACGTCGAGGTGGAACTGCTGGGGACGGGCCGGGTCCGGCCAGTCCGGCGGCTGGAGGTCCGGGGCCTGCTGGAACGCCAGCCGGTAGCCCTGGCCGGTCACCACGACCCAGTCGTCGCCCGGCTCGCCCTTGCTCACCTCCATCCCGAGCAGCGAGGCGTAGAAGGTGGCGAGGGCGTGGGCGTCCGGTGCGTCGATCACGACGGAGTGCAGCTGACCGATCATGGCTCCATCCTGGCGGCGCGCTGCCCGCGCGTCGCGCTGCTGCCCTGCCGGTGAGCGCGACGGAACTGCCGAACGGCAGGATCGACGGCGTGCCGGAGACCTCCTCGACCCCGCCCGCGCTCGGCTCGCTGACCTGGCTGCCCGCCGCCGAGCACGCCGACCTGCTCGGTGCGCCGGTCGCCGCCGCGCTGCCGGGGCTCACCGGACCGGCGTGGGTGGCGGCCATCGACGACGACCTCGCCGATACCGCCGCGTTCACCGAGGCCTACGCCGTGCCGCTGGCGGCGTCGGCCAACTGCGTGGTCGTCGCCGCCCGCCGCGCCGGGCAGACGACGCTGGCCGCGTGCCTGGTGCCGGCGACCACCCGGGCCGACGTCAACGGCCTGGTCCGGCGGCACCTCGGCGCCCGCAAGGCGTCGTTCGCCCCGCAGGACGTCGCGGTCGCCGGGAGCGGCATGGCCTACGGCGGCATCACGCCGGTCGGGCTGCCGGCCGACTGGCCGCTGCTGGTCGACGCCGCGGTCGCCGCCGCCGACCTCGTCGTCGTCGGCTCGGGCACCCGCGGCAGCAAGCTGGCGCTGCCCGGCGCGGTACTGGCCGCGCTGCCCGGCGCCGAGGTGCTCGAGGGGCTCGGGCAGCCGGTGCCCGAGGAGCCGGCGTCCGCGCCCGCCCCGGTTCCCGTGGTCACGCCTCCCGAGCGGGCGCCGGACGACCGGGACGTCGGCTGGGGCGAGCGCCCCGGCGACCCCGACGACGCCGACCGCCGCTACCTGGAGGACCGGCCGCCGCACTGGGGCAGCGACTAGAGGCAACGCCTCCAGCGGGAACTACAGCCGGCCGGGCAGCACCGTCGTCCCCGGCCCCGACGGGTCGGGGCCCGGGCCGGCGCCCTGCTGGGCGCGCAGCAGGTCGCGGATCTCGATGAGCAGCTCCACCTGCGTCGGCTGTGCGGGACCGGGCTCCTCGCCGCGCTTGCGCCGCTCGATCAACTTCTTCATGGGCAGCACGACGACGAAGTAGACGACCGCCGCGGTGAGCACGAACGTGATCACCTGGCTGACGAACGCACCCCAGGTGAACGTCTGGCCGTTGACCTCGAACGACCCGCCCAGCTCGCCACCGCCACCGACCAGGCCGATCAGCGGGGTCAGGAACGAGTCGGTGAACGCGCTGACCACGGCGGTGAAGGCCGCGCCGATCACGACGGCGACCGCGAGGTCGACGACGTTGCCGCGCAGCAGGAAGTCCTTGAAGCCCTTCAGCATGGAGCCCATCCCACCGGTTGCGGCGGCGTCCCGTCCACCGGACCGGCCGGTCACGGCGGCGGCAGGCTGAGGGTGAGCGTCGAGGTCGTGGCCGCGGCGGCGAGCCGAGCGGCGGTCCCGGCGTCGACCGCGAGCAGCAGCAGGCCGGCGCCGGGGTCGTCGCCGGCCGGCGCGGCCAGCAGCACGAGCGCGCCCGCGGCGACGACCTCCGCACGGCCGGCGTCCGGAGCGGTGGCCAGCACGTCGACCCGGTCGCCGGCCCGTGCCAGGGCGGTGACCGCCGCGTCGGCCGGCCGGACCGGGGCGGCGACGGTGCCGGGCGGCAGCAGGGTCGTGAGCCCCGACCCGACCAGGCGGACGTCGGTCAGCGGCTCGCCCGCGCGCACCGCGCCGGCGAGCGTCCGCCCGGTCAGCTCGGCAGGATCGGCGACCGCGCCCGCGGGGGCGCCGGGCAGCCGGGTGACCGCCAGGTCGGCGGTGGAGAGCACCGTGCCGGCGGGCAGGTCGGCGGCGGCGGTGACCACCGGGACGCCGTCCGGTGGGGGAGCGGCCGGGGCGGGGGAGGGGTGCAGCGCGAGCACCAGCGCGCCGGCCGCGAGCAGCGCGGCCAGGCACTGGCGGAGCGTGTGGACGGGCGAGCGGGGACGCCGGAAGCGGACCATGCGCCCACCGTGTCGCCCGGTGCGCCGGCCCGGGGCCGGGTGAGGGAGGTTGTGGACCGGCGGCGCCGGTCCACAGGTCAGCTCGCGGCGGCCTTGCTGCCGCTGCCGCTCGTCGTCGAGGTCGTCGACGAGGTGGACGACGACTCCTTCTTGGCGCTCCCGCCGTCCGAGGACGACGACGAGGACGACGAGGACGACGCCGACTCGCTGGCCGTCGAGCTCGACCGGCTGTCGGTGCGGTAGAAACCGGAGCCCTTGAACACCACGCCGACCGAGCCGTAGACCTTGCGCACCGGCGCGCCGCAGGTCGGGCACTCGGTGACCGCGGCGTCGGTGAAGGACTGCACCACCTCGAAGTCGTGCTTGCCCTCGGGGTTGGTGCAGACGTACTGGTACGTGGGCACGGCGTGGCACTCCTGGTCGAGCGGGGTCGGGCGGGCCCCGGCCGGCCGGAACTGGCACTCGGGACCCTCGACTGCCAATGATGCGACACGAGGAGGCGCGCGTCCACGTCTGTCGATGAGCGTCACGTCCGTGGTGGCGACGGGAAGCGGAGGTCGGGTGCAGGGCGAGACGCTGCAGGAGCGAGCGCGGGCGCGGGCCGAGGAACTGCCGGGCGCCGGCCTGGAACACCCGTTCGGGCCCGAGTGGGACGTCTACAAGGTGCGGGGCAGGGTGTTCATGCTGATGACCGCGGTCACCGGTGAACCGGTCGTGACCCTGAAGGCGGATCCGGCCGACGCCCTGGCGCTCCGGGCCGAGCACGACGACATCGCGCCGGGCTACCACATGAACAAGAAGCACTGGATCACCCTGCGCCCGGGCGGATCGATGCAGCCCGGGCTCGTCGACGAACTGGTCACCGACTCCTACCTGCTCGTCGTGGAGAAGCTGCCGCGGGCGCGGCGGCCGGTCGACCCCGCGGCGTTCGGCGCCGCGGCGCCCTCCCGTGCCAGGCTGCGGCCATGACGGAGAACAGGTACCGCCTCCCGGCGGACGAGCTCTACGCCAGCGCCCGGGTGCCGGTGGACGAGCAGGTCGAGGTGCAGTCCGAGCCGGCTCCCCCTCCCGCCGACTGGCGGGCCGACGCGATGCCGTGGGCCGACGGCGGTTCGGGCGACGCGGACGGCGACTGACCGGAGCCGCACGCAGCGGTCGGCGATGTGTACGCTCGTTCCTATGAGCGCGTCCGACCCCGCCGACACCCGGTCCATGCGCGAGCGGATGCTCGCCGGCGACCTCTACATCGCCGACGACCCGGAGATCGCCGAGGACAGCGCGCGGGCGCAGGATCTCGCCGGCGCCTACAACGCGACGAGCGTCCGGCAGGGCCCGCTGCGCCGGCAGCTGCTCGAGCAGCTCCTGGGGGCGATCGGGGAGGGCACCGAGCTGCGCCCGCCGCTGCACGTCGACTACGGCCGCAACATCCGCATCGGCGCCCGCTGCTTCGCCAACTTCGGCCTGGTCGCCCTCGACGTCGCCGCCATCACGATCGGGGACGACGTCCAGATCGGCCCGAACGTCCAGCTGCTCACCCCGACCCACCCGGTGGAGCCCGGGCCGCGGCGGGACAAGTGGGAGGCCGCCGAGCCGATCACCATCGGCGACAACGTCTGGCTCGGCGGCGGGGCGATCGTGCTGCCCGGCGTCACGATCGGCGACAACACGGTGGTCGGCGCCGGCGCCGTCGTGACCAGGGACCTCCCGGCGGACGTCGTGGCGGTCGGCAACCCGGCCCGCGTCGTCCGCACCCTGGACGGACGCCGCCGGTGACCGCGCCGGCCCCCGCGCGGCGGGCCCGCCGGCACGACCCCGACCGGCGCGACCGGCTGGTCGACACCACCCTCGACGTCATCGCCGAGCACGGCGTCGCCGCCGCCTCGCACCGGGCGATCGCCCGCGCGGCCGACGTCCCGCTGGGGTCGCTCACCTACCACTTCGCCTCGCTGACCGAGCTGCTCGCCGCCGCCTTCACCCGGCACGTCGACGTCGTCGCCGCCCGGTTCGACGAGCGGATGCGCGCCGCTCCCGACCGCGCGGCGGCGCTGGAGGCGCTGGTCGGCCACCTGACCGGCGACCTGCTGGCCTCCGGCCGCGACCTGGTGCTCGCCGTCGAGCTCTACACCGCGGCCGCGCGCAACCCCGCCCTGCGCGCGGTCACCCAGGACTGGATGTCGCGCAGCCGGCGCAGCCTCGAGCGGCACCTGGACCCGGTGACCGCCCGCGAGGTCGACGCGCTGGTCGAGGGCCTGGTGCTGCACAGCGCCCTGTCCACCGACCCGATGGACGCCGCCCAGATCCGCTCCGCCCTGCTCCGGCTCGCCGGCTGACCCCGCGCCCCACCCAGGACCCAGGACCCCCGTGACCGTCACCTCCCCGGCCGTGGACGCCGCGCGGCTGCGCCGCGCCCGCGTCGCCGTCGCCGCCTGCTTCTTCCTCAACGCCGTCTTCTACGCCGGGCTCGTGCCGCGGCTGCCCGAGGTCAAGGCGCAGCTGGAGCTCAGCAGCACCGCCTTCGGCGCCGCGCTGGCCGCCCTCCCGCTGGGCGCGCTGCTGGCTGCCCTCTCCTCCTCGGTGTTCATCCGCCGGTTCGGCTCCGGCCGGGTCGCCTCCTACGGCCTGGTGCTGCTCGGCGTCACGGTGTGGAGCGTCTCCGTCGCGCCGACCTGGCTGGCCCTCGCCGCCGCGCTCCTGGTCACCGGCGCGCTGGACGCCGTCGTCGACGTCGCGCAGAACGCGCACGGGCTGCGGGTGCAGCGGCTCTACCAGCGCTCGATCCTCAACGGCTTCCACGGTGTCTGGAGCATCGGCGCGGTCGCCGGCGGCCTGCTCGGCGCCGCCGCGGCCGGGCTCGACGTGCCGCTGGTCGCCCACCTCGCGGGGGCGGCCGTCGTCTTCGGGGCGGTCGCGATCGCCGTCTCGCGGGCGGTGCTGCCCGGTCCGGACGAGCCCGAGCCGGCCGCCGAGGCGGTGCCCCGCGAGCGCCCGCGCCGGCGCGCGGCGGTCCCGGCGCTGGCCGTGCTGGGCGTCCTGGCCGCGTGCGGCGCGTTCGTCGAGGACGCCGGCTCCTCGTGGAGCGCGCTCTACCTGTCCACCGAGCTCGACGCCGGTGCGGCCACCGCGGGACTGGGCTTCGTCGCCCTCTCGGTGGCGATGACCGTGGGCCGGCTGACCGGTGACCGGGTGGTCGACCGGTTCGGCCAGCGCCGGGTGGCCCGCGCCGGCGGCGCGCTGACCGCCGTCGGCATGGGACTGGCGCTGGCGCTGCCGTCGGTGGGCACCACGCTGGCCGGCTTCGCCCTGGCCGGGCTCGGCGTGGCCACGCTGATCCCGGCCGTCTACCACGCCGCCGACGAGCTGCCCGGCCTGCCGGCCGGCGTGGGGCTCTCGGTCATCAACTGGCTGCTGCGGATCGGCTTCCTGTTCTCCCCGCCGCTGATCGGCGCCCTGGCCGACGCGATCGACCTGCGCGTCGCCCTGGTCACCGTCGTGCTCGCGGGGCTGGGGACCCTCCTGCTCGGCCGGGCGCTGCCCGGCCGGAGGGCCGCGCCCGGCGCCACCGGCTGAGCGTCGCCGCTACGGTGCACAGCCGTGGCGCAGCAGTGGCTCGACGACGACCAGCAGCGGGCCTGGCGCGCCTGGCTCACCGTGGCCGAGCTGGTGCCGCGGGTGCTCGACGCGCAGCTGCAGCGCGACGCGGGCATCAGCCACGCCGCCTACGTCGTCCTCGCCATGCTGTCGGAGGCGCCCGGCCGCAGCCGGCGGATGAGCGACCTGGCCCGCCGGGCCAACCAGTCGCAGAGCCGGCTGTCGCACACCGTCGCCCGCCTGGAGGAGCGCGGCTGGGTGCGCCGCCAGCGGTCGGCCGACGACGGGCGGGGCAACCTCGCCGTCCTCACCGATGCCGGGTGGGACGTCGTCCAGCAGGTCGCGCCCGGCCACGTGGACGCCGTCCGCGAGGCGGTGTTCACCGCCCTGGACGCCGAGCAGACCCGGGCGCTCGGCGCGGCGCTGGAGCGGGTGCTGGAGCGGCTGGACCCCGACCACAGCCTGCGCGTGGAGCACGGCGCCGACACCTGAGCGGGCGACCCCGCTACCGGCCCCGCTACCGGCCCAGGTGCCGGTACCGGTGCATCCGCGAGCGGAACCGCTCGTTGTCGTCGCGGCCCAGCAGCCCGGCCAGCTCCTCGCCGAGCACCCGGCCCAGCCGGGCGCAGAACTCGACCGGCTCGTCGGCGGCGTCGGGCCGCTCGGGCACCACCCGGTCGACGATCCCGGCCCGCCACAGGTCGGTGGCCCGCACCCCCTGGGCGGCGGCCATCTCGCCGGCCCGGTCGACGGTGCGGTGCACGATCGCCGAGGCGCCCTCCGGCGGCAGCGGGCCCAGCCAGCCGTTGGCCGCGGCCAGCACCCGGTCGGCCGGCACCAGCGCCAGCGCTCCGCCGCCGGTGCCCTGGCCGAGCAGCACGCACAGCGTCGGCGCCTTGAGCATCACGAGGTCCTGCAGGCACCGGGCGATCTCGCCGGCCAGCCCGCCCTCCTCGGCCTCCCGGGACAGCGCCGCGCCCGGGGTGTCGATCAGGGTGACCAGCGGCAGCCGCAGCTCCGCGGCCAGGCGCATGCCGCGGCGGGCCTCCCGCAGTGCCGCCGGCCCCAGCGGCGCCGACAGCGACTGCCCGCGCCGGTCCTGCCCGAGGACGACGCACGGCGCCCCGCCGAAGCGGGCCAGCGCGAGCAGCAGGCCGGGGTCCTTCTCGCCGGCGCCGGTGCCCGACAGCCCGACGACGTCGGTGGCGGCGGTCCGCAGCAGCCGGCGCACGCCGGGCCGGTCCGGCCGCCGCGACGCGGTGACGACGTCCCACGCGCTGCGCCCGTCGGCATCGTCGGCCCCGCCCAGCTCGGCGTCGGTGCCGTCCTCGGCGGTGGGCCGCTCCGCGCCCTGGACGTCGACGTGCCAGGTCTGCCGCGCCGCCAGCACCCGCAGCGCCCGGTCGGCGACCTCGGCGATCTCCTCGTGCGGCACGACGGCGTCGATCAGCCCCCGCTCGGCCATGTGCTCGGCGGTCTGCACGCCCTCGGGGAACGGCTCGCCGTAGAGCGCCTGGTACACCCGCGGGCCCAGGAACCCGATGGAGGCGCCGGGCTCGGCGATCGTGACGTGCCCGAGTGACCCCCACGAGGCCAGCACCCCGCCGAAGGTGGGGTGGCGCAGGTAGACCAGGTACGGCAGCCCCGCCTCCTTGTGCCGGGCGATCGCCGCGGTGATGCCGATCATCTGCAGGAAGGCCACCGTGCCCTCCTGCATGCGGGTGCCGCCGGAGACCGGCGCGGCCAGCAGCGGCAGACCCTCCTCGGTGGCCCGTTCCACCGCGGCGACCAGCCGGTCGGCCGCGGCCACGCCGATCGACCCGGCGAGGAAGCCGAACTCGCCGGCGACCACGGCCACCCGCCGCCCGCGCAGCCGGCCCTCGCCGGTGATGACCGACTCGTCCTGGCGGCTGCGCTCGGCCGCCGCGGCCAGCTCGGCGGCGTACTCGGGGGAGACGTCGCGCACCGGCACGGGGGAGTCCCACGACTGCCAGGACCCGGGGTCCAGGACGAGGTCCCGCAGCGCGCGGGCGTCGGGCGCGCTCACGCGGCCGGCCCGCGCAGCTCCGCGCGGATCGCCTCGTCGGAGCCGCCCAGCACCGGCGGGGCGGTGTGCTCGCGGCGGGTGGTCTCGGTCTCGCCGTCCGGGCCGGGGGCGAAGAAGCGCAGCGGCGGGCCGGGCAGCTGCAGCCGGCCGAGGGTCGGGTGCTCGACGTCGACCAGCAGGCCCTGCGACAGCGTCTGGTCCCAGCCGTAGACCTCGTCGATGGTGCGGACCTTGCCCGCCGGGATGCCGGCCGCGGCCAGCCGGGCCAGCAGCGGCTCGGGGTCGATGCCGGCGAACGCCTCCTCCAGCAGCTCGATCACCCGCGCGCGGTTGCCCACCCGCTCGCCGTTGGTGGCCAGGCCCGGGGCCTCGGGGTCGAGGCCGAACTCCGTGCACAGCCGCCGCCACAGCGACTCCGATCCGCAGGACAGCTGCACGCTGCCGCCCCGGCAGCGGAACAGCCCGTACGGCGCGATCGAGGGGTGGTGGTTGCCCTGCGCGCGCCCGACCGTGCCACCGACGGTCCACGCCGTCCCCTGGAAGGCGTGCACGCCGACGATCGCGGCGAGCAGCGAGGTGCGCACCACCTGGCCGCGGCCGGTCCGCTCCCGCTCGTAGAGCGCCGCCAGCACGCCGTAGGCGCCGTACATGCCGGCCAGCAGATCGCCGATCGGCACGCCCACCCGCTGCGGGTCGTCCGGCCCGGAGCCGGTCAGCGACATCAGGCCGGCCTCGCCCTGGGCGATCTGGTCGTAGCCGGCCCGCCCGCCCTCGGGGCCGTCGTGGCCGAAGCCGCTGATGGAGAGGGTGACCAGCCGCGGGTTCAGCGCCTCCAGGACGTCGGTGCCGAAGCCCAGCCGGGCCAGGGTGCCGGGGCGGAAGTTCTCCAGCAGCACGTCGGCGCGGCGGATCAGCTCGGTGAGCAGCTCCTTGTCGCCGTCGTCCTTGAGGTCGAGGGTGATCGACTCCTTGTTGCGGTTGGCGGAGAGGAAGTACGTCGACTCCCGGTCACCCTGCTCCGGCTGCACGAACGGCGGACCCCACCCGCGGGTGTCGTCGCCGCTGCCGGGGTTCTCCACCTTGATCACCCGGGCGCCGAGGTCGCCCAGCATCATCCCGGCGTGCGGCCCGGCCAGGGCCCGGGTCAGGTCGACGACGAGGACGCCGTCGAGCGGTCCGCTCACGTGCTGCTCCGTTCGGTTCACAGCCAGCCGGGGACCACGAACACCAGCCAGGCCAGCAGCGGCCCCACGGCGACGACGATCCCGGCGTAGCTGAGGATCTGCTTGTAGAAGCGGTCTCGGTCCACGTCCTGCGCGTTGGCCAGCACCAGGGCGCCGTTCGTGGAGAACGGGCTCACGTCGACGATGGTCGAGGCCACGGACAGGGCGACCACCACGCCGACGGCCCCGATGTCCCCGGACAGCAGGAACGGCACCGCCAGCGAGATGGCGACGCCGATGATCGCGGTCGACGACGCGAACGCCGACACCACCCCTCCGATGTAGGCCAGCAGCAGGGCGATCACCAGCGGGGCGCCGAGGCCGATGACGGCGTCGCCGACGTACTCGATCGTGCCGGCCTCCTGCAGCACGAAGACGAAGGTCAGCACGCCGGCGATGAGCAGGATGGTCGACCAGCTGATCTGGGTGACCGCGCCCTTGTGCTGCTGCGCGGAGAACAGCGCCAGGACGACGGCCACGGTGATGGCCACGAACCCGATGTCGAGGTCGAAGGCGAGCGCGAGGACGGCGGTCACCGCGAGGCCGACGAGGGTCAGCACCTGCTCCAGCCGCACCGGCTGCGGCACGTCGGGGTGGACGTGCTCGTCGTCGTCCCCGCCGACGGCCGGGCCGGGAGCGGCACCGTGCCCGCGCACGAGGGTGCCGTGCGCGTGCTCGGTGTGCGGCACCGGCTCGGCGGCGACCTTGCGGCCCAGCAGCTTCCGGCCGCCGAGCACGAAGAAGAGCACCAGGGCGATCGCCACGTTGAACAGCAGGCTGCCCAGGAACACCGTCAGCGGGCTGCTCGGCAGCCCCTCCTGCTCGACGATGTCGTTGACGGTGACGCCGTAGACGCTGATGGGGGAGAAGCCGCCGCCCTGGGCGCCGTGGATCACCATCATGCCCATCAGCAGCGGGTTGATCCCGTGCCGGGCGGCGAAGGTCAGCGCGATGGGGGCGATGATCGCCACCGCGGCGGGGGAGAGCGCGCCGATCGCGGTGAGCAGCGCGGTGACGAAGAACATGATCCACGGGATCGCCGCGATGTGGCCGCCCACCAGGCGCACCGCCCCGCGGACCAGCAGGTCGACCGTGCCGTTGTTCTGCGCGATCGCGAACAGGTAGGTGACCCCGATGAGGGTCAGCACCAGCTCCGAGGGGAAGCCGCCGAGGATCTCGTCGGTGGTCATCCCCACCGACAGGGTGCCCACGACGAACGCCGCCACGAAGGCCAGCGCCCCCATGTTGATGGGGAGGAACGTGGCGATCGCGAAGATCACGACCAACGCGAGGATCGTGACGATCTCAGGGGACACGGTCACTCCCACGGCGCCGGGGGACGAGGTCGGTCCACTGTGTCAGTGACCGGCGGGTAGCGCCTGCCATCCGCCGGAGGGGGTCACCACCGCGGTCACCCGGCGGTCGTGCGGCTCGGCCGGCAGCTCGTCGACGAGCTCGTCGTCGTAGACCAGCGCCACCGTCACCGCCGTCGGCCGGGCGTGCTGCAGCGCCCGGTCGTAGTAGCCGCCCCCGCGGCCGAGCCGGACGCCGGACCGGTCGACGGCGACGGCGGGCAGCACCACCACCTCGGCCGCGCCGATCGCCGTCGGCCCGAGCCGGGGCCCGACCGGCTCCTGCAGGCCGAACCGCCCGGGGGCCAGCCGGCCGGTGTCCACCGCCCAGCCGAGCTCGGTGCCCTCGGTCGGCACCACGGGGAGCAGCACCCGCGCGCCGAGCTGGGTGTAGGCGGCCGGCAGCCGGCCGACGCCGGGCTCGCTGTCGTCGGGGACGTAGGCGGCGATGGTGCGGAAACCGGTCAGGCCGCGCAGCAGCGCCGCGGTGACCGCCGCCGCGGCCGCCGTCCGTTCCTGTGCCCCCAACCGTTCCCGCCGGGCGCGGAACCGTGCCCGCAACTCGGCCTTGGCCGCCACCGTGTCCCCCTGGCTGCTCACCCGTCGAGGCTAGCCACGGGGGGCGGGCCGGGCCGGGCTGGCTAGGCTCCGCCCATGCCGACCCCCGATCGCCGTGCGGCGCGCAAGGCCGTCATCCCCGTCGCCGGGATGGGCACCCGGTTCCTCCCCGCCACCAAGGCGGTGCCCAAGGAGCTGCTGCCGGTGGTCGACCGCCCGGCGCTGCAGTACATCGTCGAGGAGGCCGCCCGCGCCGGGCTCGGCGAGGTGCTCATGGTCACCGGGCGCAACAAGGCCGCCATCGAGGACTTCTTCGACCGGGCGCCGGAGCTCGAGGCCGCGCTGGAGAAGAAGGGCGACGCCGGCCGGCTGGCCGCGGTCGCCGAGTCCACCGACGTCGCCCAGGTGCACTTCGTCCGCCAGGGCGAGGCCCGCGGTCTCGGCCACGCGGTGCTGCAGGCCGCGGCGTTCGTGGGCGACGAGCCGTTCGCCGTCCTCCTCGGCGACGACCTGATCGACGCCCGCGACCACCTGCTCGAGCAGATGCTGGCCGTGCAGGCCGAGCACGGCGGCTCGGTCGTCGCGCTGCTGGACGTCGGCCGGGAGAACATCGACAAGTACGGCGCGGTGGCGGTCGAGGACACCGACGGGGACGTCGTGGCGATCACCGGCCTGGTCGAGAAGCCGCCGGTCGACGAGGCGCCCAGCAGCCTGGCGATCATCGGCCGGTACGTGCTGGCCCCCGAGGTGTTCGGCGTGCTGCGGGAGACCGAGCCCGGCCGCGGCGGGGAGATCCAGCTGACCGACGCGCTGGCCACCCTCGTCGAGCGCGGCGAGCCGGTGCACGGCGTCGTCTTCGGCGGCCGCCGGTACGACACCGGCGACAAGCTGGACTACCTCAAGGCCGTGGTCCGCCTGGCCGTCGAGCGGGAGGACCTCGGCCCGGCGCTGCGCGCCTGGCTGACCGAGTTCGTCGCCGACCTGCCGGCCGAGGGCGCGTCGCAGGCCTGAGCGCGCCCCCGCAGGGGGGACGATCATCGGCGATGAGCGAGGACAGCACGGTCGGCGCGCCGCCGCACCGCGACACCACGGCGCTCGACCTGCGCCAGGGGACGCCGGTCCGGCAGTCCCCGGTGTCCGGCGCGGCCGGCACCGCCCCCCACGAGACGGCGCAGATCGACACCGGTCAGGCGCCGCCGCCCCCGGCCGCCGCCGAGCCGACGCCGCGGACGGTCGAGCAGCACCTCGACGAGATCCTCGCTGCCGTGCCGCAGCCCGACCCGATCGAGCTGGCCGTCCTCGACGCGCAGGGGCTGCTGTGCGCCGAGGAGGTGGTGAGCAAGCGGGCGCTGCCCTCGTTCGACCAGGCCGCGCTCGACGGCTACGCCGCCCGCGCCGACGACGTCGCCGCCGCCACGCTCGAGGCGCCGGTGCAGCTGTCGGTGGTGGGGGAGTCCACGGCCGGCGCCGGCGCGCCGTCCTCGATCGGCCCGGGCCTGGCGCTCAAGGTGGCCGCCGGCGCGATGCTGCCCACCGGCGCCGACGTCGTCGTTCCCGCCGTGTGGACCGACCGCGGCCAGGTGACCGTCACCGTGCACGCCGGGGTCACCGCCGGCGGCTACGTCCGCCGGGCCGGCGACGACGTCGCGCCCGGCAACACCGCCGTGCAGACCGGCACCCCGATCGGCCCGGCGCAGATCAGCCTGCTGGCCGCCGTCGGCCGCGACCGCGTGCTCGTGCGGCCCCGCCCGCGGGTCGCCGTCCTCTCCGCGGGGCCGGAGCTGGTCGACATCGGCACCCCGCCGGCACCCGGCCAGGTCGTCGACGTCAACAGCTACGCCCTGGCGGCCGCCGCCCGCGACGCCGGTGCCGAGGCCTACCGCTCGGGCATCCTGCCGTCGGACCGCCGGCGGCTGTCGGAGGTGCTGGAGAGCCAGACGCTGCGCAGCGACCTGGTGCTCATCTCCGGCACCTTCACCGCCGAGGGCGACATGGTCCGCGAGGCGCTGGCCGAGCTGGGCGAGACCGGCTTCCGTCCCGTGACGATGCACCCGGGACCGGTGCAGGCGTTCGGCCGGCTGGGCCGGGACCGCGTGCCGGTCATCGTGGTGCCCGGCGAGCCGGTCGCCGCGCTGGTCGCCTTCGAGGTCTTCGTCCGCCCGGCCATCCGGCTGATGCTCGGCAAGCGCCAGCTGTTCCGCCGCACGGTGCAGGCGATCTCCGCCCAGCAGCTGTACTCGCCGCTGGGGTACCGCCAGTACCTGCACGGCCAGGTCATGCGCCACCCCGACGGCGGCTACGTGGTCGAGGCGCTCGGCGAGGGCGACGAGGCGATGCTGGCGCGCATGGCGCGGGCCAACTGCCTCATCGTCGTCGACGAGGACGTCACCGAGGTGGCCGCCGGCGGGCTGGTCACCGTCATGCCGCTGCTGCTGGGCGGCTGACCGGCACCGTGCTCAGCGATCCCGTGACGCACCCCGGGTGGCCGGCGCGGCTCCAGTGGGGGCCGGTCGAGGTGCACCCGCTGCGGCGCGGCGACGCGGTGGAGTGGAGCCGGGTGCGCCTGGCCAACGAGGACTGGCTGGCGCGGTGGGAGCCCAGCGGCGCGCAGCCGTGGGCGCAGCGGCACACCCCCGCGGCCTACCGCGCCGTGCGCCGGGCGGTGCTGCGCCGCGCCCGGATGGGGACGACGCTGCCGTTCGCCGTCCGCGTCGACGGGCGGCTGGCCGGGCAGGTGACGATCGACAACGTCGTCCGCGGCGCGCTGCGGTCGGGCAACCTCGGCTACTGGATCGACCGCGCGGTCGCCGGGCGGGGCATGGGCTCGCTGGCCGTGGCGCTGGTGTGCGACCACGCCTTCGGCCCCGTGGGGCTGCACCGGCTGCAGGCCGACATCCGGCCGGAGAACCTGCCGAGCCAGCGGCTGGTCGAGCGCCTCGGTTTCCGCCGTGAGGGTTTGTTCCGCCGCTATCTGGACATCGACGGTGACTGGCGCGACCACCTGACGTACGCGCTGCTGGCCGAGGACGTCCCGGGAGGGGTCCTCGGTCTCTGGCGTGCCCGCTCGGCGTCGGCCTAGCACGGAACCGGCCAGTCACCGAGGGTCGCCGTGTCGACACGCCGACTCCGCGGCACTCGCGTCACACAACACTCCGGCGACACACCCGCGCGCCTCCCTCGTCGGGGCGATTTCCCTGCATAACCTGCCGCGGCAAGTGACTCGTGTGACGGGTGGTGTTCTCGGATGGGATCAGGCGTTCTGCTGGCCGCTCTGGTCGTGCTCTGGTTCGTCGTGCTGGTGCCCATGGTGGTGACCCGCGGCGATGCTCAGCCGACCCGGGCGGAGGTGGGCTCCTCGGGCCGCACCCTGCAGCGGCGGCGGACGGTGGACCCCGTGGTCCACGCCGCGACCGAGCGGGTGTCGGTCGACCGGGACACGCTGCGCAGCACCGGTGAGCTGAAGGTCGACGTGCACGCCGTCCGCCGGCGCACGCTGGCCGGCCTCGTCGCCCTGGCGCTGCTGGCGCTGGTGGCCGCGCTGTTCGTCAGCCCCTGGCTGTGGACCGCGCAGCTGGTGCTCGACGGCCTGGTCGTCGGCTACCTCATGGTGCTGCGCGCCGCGGCCCGCCGGGAGCGTGCCGCCGCCCGCCGTGCGGCCCGTGCCGCCGCCCGCCGCGCCGCCCGCCCGGCGCCGCGGGTCGAGGAGCTGCCGGTGGAGGAGGTCGCCCCGGCCGCCGAGGCCGAGCCGGTGCACCACACCGTCGGCCTGCCGCACCCGAGCCTGCCGCTGGCGCCGGTGCACCCGCTGCGTCCCGGCCGGGTGGTCGCCGCCCGCGCGGCCGCGCCCGCCGGCTGGCAGCACAGCGCGGTCGTGGGCCTGGACGACGACGACATCGGCTTCGCCGACATCGACGTCTACCAGCCGCGGAAGGTCGCGAACGGATAAGGACCCTCCTGTCCCCCACCGCTCGCAGGCTCGCGGCGGGACCCTGCAGGAGGGCCGCTAGCGGGGGACGGTATCGTGGTCCTCCGTCAGGGGCTGTAGCGCAGCTGGTAGCGCACCTCGTTCGCATCGAGGGGGTCAGGGGTTCGAATCCCCTCAGCTCCACCCGACACCACGAGAGCCCCGCCCGGATCCGGGCGGGGCTCTCGTGTTCGTGGGGGCCGGGGGCTCAGCGCGCGGCGCGGAAGTCCGGCTGCCGCTTCTCCACGAAGGCGCGCACGCCCTCCCGCCCCTCGGGGTCGGCGGCCGACTCGGCGATCAGCCGGGCCTCGTCGTCCAGCTGCTCGTCGAGGGTGCGGATCGCGGCCTTCCGCACCAGCGCCCGGGTGCGCACCATCGCGCGCACCGGACCGGCGGCCACCGACGCGGCCAGGGCGATCGAGGCCTGGTGCACCTCCTCGTCCTCGACCAGCCGGGCGACCAGGCCGAACATGTGCGCCTCGGCCGCGGTGAGCGAGCCGTTGGTGAGGCACAGCTCCAGCGTCCGCGGCGCGCCGAGGGCCCGGGTGAGCGCCCAGGAGGTGCCGCCGTCGGGGGAGAGGCCGATCGCCCCGTAGGCCGGGCGGATCTTGGTCGAGCGGGCGCAGACGACGATGTCGCACGCGCCGATCAGCCCGACCGCGGCGCCGGCCACGGCGCCCTGCACCCCCGCCACGGTGGGCACCGGGCAGTTGAGCACCGCGCGCACCACCTCGTGCCAGTCGGTGGCCAGCTGCCCGACGAAGGCGCCGGGGTCCGCGGCCGTGGCGAAGGCCTGCACGTCCCCGCCGACGCAGAACCGGGGGCCGTTGGCCAGCAGCAGCACCGTGCGGGCGCTCGCCGGCCGGTCGGCCAGGGCGGCGGCCAGGTCCCGCGCCAGCGCCGGGTCGAGCGCGTTGCCCGCCTCCGGCCGGTCCAGCGTGATCCGCCAGACGTCGCCGTCCAGCTCGGTCAGCACGCGCGGGCGGTCCTGCGGCGTCGTCATCGCTCGTCCCCTCTGTCGGTCCCGTCACCGTAGGGGGAGCGTCGGGTCAGCCGCGCGCCCGGGCGGCGGAGCCGGCCGCGAGCCCGCTGTCGACCGCGGCCGGGGCGCCGCCGAACTCGTCGGCGACCTCACCGGCGACGTCGTCCAGCGGGCCGTGGGTGCGCTGCGGGGCGCCGTCCTCGTCGAGCCCGGCGTCGGCCGCCGCCAGGATCCGGTGCCCGGTCGCCAGGACGGCGATGCCGAGGACCACCGCGCCGGCGGCCACGACGAAGGGGACGTGGATGTCCCAGGCGTCGACCATCTGCCCGGCCACGAACGGGGCCAGGCCGCCGCCGATGAACCGGACGAAGCCGTAGGCCGCCGAGGCGACCGGCCGCTCCACCGGCGACACCAGCATCACCGCCTGGGTGGTGAGCGCGTTGTTGATACCGACGACGACGCCCGAGGCGACCACGCAGGCGATGAGCGCCCAGCGGACGTCGGTGAACAGGCCGATGAGCAGCAGCAGGACGGCGAACAGGGTGAGCGCGCCGTAGAGCGAGGGAGCGGTGCCGAAGCGGGCCTGCAGGCGCGGGGCCCCGATGACGGAGAAGAACGCGACGAGCAGGCCCCAGCCGAAGAAGACGAAGCCGAGCTGGATCGCGGAGAGCTCCATCGGGTACGGCGCGTAGCCGAGCATGGTGAAGAAGCCCCAGTTGTAGAGCAGCGCGGTGCCGCTCATGGTCAGCAGCCCGCGGTGCCGCAGCGCCTCCAGTGGCGCCAGCAGCGGCGTGGGCGTGGCCGGCTTCGGCGTCGGGTCGAGCAGGACCACGGTGGCCAGCAGGGCGATCGCCATGAGCGCGGCGACGCCGAAGAACGGGCCGCGCCAGCTGATGTCCCCGAGCAGGCCGCCGACCAGCGGGCCGGCCGCGATGCCCAGGCCCAGGGCGGCCTCGTAGAGCACGATCGCGCCGGCGAACCCGCCCGACGCCGAGGCGACGATGACCGCCAGCGAGGTGGCGATGAACAGCGCGTTGCCCAGGCCCCAGCCGGCGCGGAAGCCGACGATGCCGTCGATCGAGTCGGTGAGCCCGGCCAGCGCCGAGAACACGACGATGACCGCCAGGCCGGTGATCAGCGTGCGCTTCGCGCCGATGCGGCTGGAGATCCACCCGGTGCCCAGCATCGCGATCGCCGTCACCACCAGGTAGCTGGTGAACAGCAGGCTGACCTGGCTCGGCGTGGCGTCGAGCTGCTCGGACAGGGCCGGGAGGATGGGGTCGACCAGGCCGATGCCCATGAAGCTGACGACGCAGGCGAAGGCGACGGCGTAGACCGCCCTGGGCTGCCGGAACAGGCCGGCACCGGAACCGTGTGCACCACTCACGGATTCCGTTGTAGTACCCAACTAACTCGGGTGCCACCTCGTGGTCAGAACCATGACGGGAACCACATGCGCATGAGCCACTCGTCGCGCGACAGGGGCTGCCCGGTGAGGACCGGGTAGAAGAGCACGAACGTCGCGGCGACGATGCCGACGTAGAGGCTGACCGCCGCCTGACCGGCCGTGCGGCGCCACGGGAACGCGCCCTCGCGGCCGAGGGCGTCCTGCAGGACGAGGACGACGGCGAGCACGAAGAACGGCACGACCGGGGCCATGTAGAAGAGGAACATCGTGCGCTCGGGGTTCATGAACCACGTGCCCCAGCCGGCGGCGACGGCCACCGCCACGAGGATCGCGGCCGGATCGCGGCGCGCGACGATCCGCCACCCGACCCACAGCAGCGCCGGGGCGAAGGCGAACCAGAGGGTCGGCGTCCCGACCATGAGGATGTAGCGGACCACCTGGTCGCCGGCGGCGTCGGTGAGGCCCTGCGGGTTCCACAGCAGGATCGGCCGGCCGGTCACCAGCCAGCTCCACGGCCCCGACTCCCACGGGTGCGGCGAGGAGAGCTGGTTGTGGAACCGCAGCCACTCGGCGTGCTGGTGCCACAGGGCCCGCAGCGCGTCGGGCACGAACCAGAACGCGCTGTCGGGGTTCTGCTGCGCCCAGGCCTTGCCCTGCGAGGTCTCGCCGAGGAACCAGCCGGTGAAGCTGGCCAGGTAGGTGAGCACCGGCAGCACGGCCAGCGCCCACGTCGCGCCGGGCAGGCCGCGGCGCAGCGCGACCGCCGTCGGCCGGGGGACGCCGGCCTCCCGCCAGGCGGCGCGGTCCCAGAACAGGGACAGGACGGCGAACGCGGCGAGGAACCAGATGCCGCTCCACTTCACCGCGCAGGCGCAGCCGAACAGCACGCCGGCGGCGATCCGCCAGCCGCGCGGGCCGAGCCGGAAGCCCGTGCGCGGCACCGGCCGGCGGGCGCGGACCCGCGCGCGGACGACGTCCCGGTCGACGACCAGGCAGGCGACCGCCGAGACGACGAAGACCTGCAGGAAGACGTCGAGCAGGCCGATGCGCGACAGCGAGAACGAGAAGCCGTCGAGGGCCAGCAGCAGCCCGGCCACCAGGCCGAGGAACGTCGAGCCGGTCAGCCGCCGGGCCAGCCGGACGAGGACGACGACGGCGACGGTGCCCGCGACCGCCGAGGGGAACCGCCAGCCGAAGCTGTTGTAGCCGAACAGCTGCTCGCCGAGCGCGATCATCCACTTGCCCAGCGGCGGGTGGACGATGAACGTGTAGCCGCGGTTGTACTCGTGGCCCCACGTCAGCAGCTCCCGGGCCTCGGGCGGGTAGTAGGCCTCGTCGAAGAGCAGGTCGCGCGGATAGCTGATGTCCCACAGCCGGCTGACGAACGTGACCAGCCCCAGCGCCGCGGTCAGCGCCCAGGCCAGCCGCCGGTCGCCCGGCAGCGGCGGGATGCGGTCGCGCCAGGGTCGGGGCACCGGTGGGCGGCGGCGGCTCACGCGGGCGGGCTCGGGGGGCTCCCGGTCCGTGCGTTCGGGAGCCAGCACCGCCATGGGGTCAGGGTAGGGGGAGCGGCTGGGCGCCCCGCTCGTGACAGGCTGCCCCCGTGAGCGGACGACTCGTCCTGGGCGGGGCGCCGCTGGGCCAGCCCGGCGACGTCGGCCCGCGGTTGCGCGCGGCCATGGCCACGGCCGACGTCCTGGCCGTCGAGGACACCCGCCGGCTGCACCGGCTGGCGGCCGACCTGGAGGTCACCCTCACCGGCCGGGTGGTCACCTTCCACGAGTCCGTCGAGCGTGCCCGGCTGCCCGGGCTGCTGACCGCGCTCGGCGAGGGCGCGACCGTGCTGCTGCTCACCGACGCCGGGATGCCGTCGGTCTCCGACCCCGGCTACACGCTGGTGCGGGCCGCCGTCGACGCCGGGATCGACGTGACCTCGGTACCCGGGCCCTCGGCGGTGATCACGGCCCTGGCGGTCTCCGGGCTGCCGGTCGACCGGTTCTGCTTCGAGGGGTTCCTCCCCCGCAAGGCCGGTGAGCGGCGCACCCGGCTGACCGGGCTGGCCGACGAGCGCCGCACAATGGTCTTCTTCGAGTCGCCGCACCGGCTGGCCGACGCGCTCACCGACGCCGCCGCGGCCTTCGGCGACGACCGGCCGGCCGCGGTCTGCCGCGAGCTGACCAAGACCCACGAGGAGATCCGCCGCGGCCCGCTCGCCGAGCTCGCCGCCTGGGCCGCCGACGGCGTGCGCGGCGAGATCACGCTCGTGGTCGCGGGGGCCGTCGCCGCGCCCGTCGCCCTGGACCCGCCCGCGCTGGCCGCCGAGGTCGCCGCGGAGGAGGCGGCCGGCGCCACCCGCAAGGACGCCATCCGCGCGGTGGTCACCCGCACCGGCCTGCCGCGGCGGGTGGTGTACGACGCGGTGGTGGCCCACCGCCCGCCGTCCGTCCTGCCTCCGGAGCCCCCCGCGCCCTGACGTCGCGGACGGTCCGTGCACATCCCGTGCCCGGACGGGCGCCCTGACCGCGTCCTGTGCACACGACGTGGCCTGTGGACGGGGCGCGGCGCGGACCGGCCGCGCTCCGCCAGCCTTCCCGCGTGCCGCCTGCCTTCGTGCCCACCGCGCTGCGCGGTCGCGCGTTCCGCGGCACGGCCGCCGTCCGCGACGGCCTGCTGACGCCCAACCAGCTGCGCGGCCCGGCCTGGCGCCGCCTGTTCCGGGACGTCTACGTCGACGCCGCCGTGCCCGACACCCACCGGCTCCGGGCCCGGGCGGCGGCCCGGATCCTGCTGCCGGGGAGCGTGGTCGGTGGGCCGAGTGCCGCGGTCCTGTGGGGCGTCGACCTCGCCGACGTCCGCGACGACGTCGAGCTGGTGCTGCCGCCGCACGCCCATCCCCGCCGCGTGCCCGGCGTGCGGGTGCGCCGCCTGGGCCTGGCTCCCGCCGACGTGCGGGTCCGGGACGGCGTGCGCGTGACCGCACCGGAGCCGACCGCGCTGCGGGTCGCCGCGCTGTTGCCTGCCGACGAGGCGGTCGTGGCGATCGACCGGCTCGCCGTCGCCCGCGTGGTCGACCTCGCCGCGCTGCGGGCCCGCGCCGCCGTCCCGGGTGCGGCGTCCCGGCACGTCCGAGCCGCCTGCGCGCGTGCCGACGGCCTCGCCGAGTCGCCGCAGGAGACGCGGCTGCGCCTGCTGATCGGCGCCGGCCGGCTGCCGGCGCCGGTGGCGCAGTACGTGGTCCGCGACGCGGCCGGCTTCGTCGCCCGGGTGGACCTCGCCTGGCCCGATCGCCGGGTGGCCGTGGAGTACGACGGGGCCTGGCACGCCGAGGACGGGCAGTTCGCCCGCGACCGGAGGCGGCTCAACCGCCTGCAGGCGGCGGGCTGGCGGGTCGTGTTCGTGACCGCCGCCGACCTGCACCGGCCCGCCGAGCTGCTGGCGACACTCTCGGCCGCGCTGGCCGGCTGACCACGGTGCGTGCACATCCCATGTCCGGCGCGGCGAGCGGACGATGAGGCGTGCACGAAGCGTGGCGCGCCCCCAGAGCAGCGGGCTACAACCACCCGTTCCGCTTGAACCCCCGGTACAGCAGCACGCACGACACCACGATCACCAGCAGCACCGCCGGGTAGCCGTAGCGCCAGTGCAGCTCCGGCATCCACTCGAAGTTCATGCCGTAGATCCCGGCGATCGCGGTCGGGACGGCGATGATGCCGGCCCAGGCCGAGATGCGCCGCATGTCCTCGTTGTCGGCCATCGAGGTGCGCGCCAGCGACGCCTGCAGGATGGACGACAGCAGCTCGTCGAGGCCACCGACCTGGTCGCGGACGCGGATGGCGTGGTCCTGCACGTCGCGGAAGTAGGAGCGCATCGTCGCCGGGACGACGTCGATCGACCGCTCGGCGAGCTTCTGCAGCGGCAGCTCCAGCGGCCCGACCGCCCGCCGCAGCGCCATGAGCTCGCGCTTGAGCTGGTAGAGCCGGCCGATGTCGTCGGTGCGCTCCGGGCTGAACACCGAGGCCTCGAGCTCGTCGACGTCGTCCTGCACCGCCTCGGTGACGTCGACGAAGGTGTCGACGACGAGGTCGGCCACCGCGTACAGGACGGCGGCCGGCCCCAGGCGCAGCAGGTCGTGCTGCTGCTCCAGGTGCTGGCGCAGCCGGGCGAGGTCGCCGTGCTGCCCGTGCCGCACGGTGATCACGTAGGAGCGGCCGAGGAAGATCATCACCTCGCCGGTGTCGACCACCTCGCTGGTGGCCGTCAGCTGCTCGTGCTCCACGTAGGTGGCGGTCTTGAGCACCATGAACAGGTCGTCGTCGTAGTGCTCCAGCTTGGGGCGCTGGTGGGCGAAGACGGCGTCCTCCACGGCCAGCGGGTGCAGGCCGTAGCGCTCGGCGATGTCGTCCAGCTCGGCCTCGGTGGGCTCGTAGAGCCCCAGCCAGACGAAGCCGCCCTGCTCCTCGGCCGCCTGCAGCGCCTCGCGGGGTGCCACCGGTGCCTGCCGGCGGCCCTGCACGTACACGGCGCAGTCGACGACCGCGCCGGTGCCCGCGGGCCGGGTCGGCACCGCGCGCGGCGCACCCGCCGGCCGGGGCCGCCGGGTGGGCACGTGCAGGTCCGGCGGGGAGTCGGCGGCCTGGTCGCCGGACGGCTGGGTCGCGGTCACGGTGCCCTCCACGCTCGTCACGGCCCGGTCCGCCCGGGCGAGTGCAGCGTAGGCATGCGGGCCGGGCCGCCCCGTGCGACGCTGCCGGGGGCCGGGCGGCACCGGCCGTCGAGGAGGACGCCGTGACCGAGGCCGACCGTCGCGTCAAGTCCGTCGAGGACTCCATCCGCGACACCGAGGAACCCGAGCACCAGCTCAAGAAGAACCTCTCCGGCCTCGACCTCGCCGTCTTCGGCGTCGGGGTGATCATCGGCACCGGCATCTTCGTGCTGACCGGCGAGGTGGCCAAGACGACGGCGGGCCCGGCCGTGGCCGTCTCGTTCGTCATCGCCGGCGTCGTGTGCGCGCTGGCCGCGGTCTGCTACGCCGAGTTCGCCTCCACCGTGCCGGTCGCCGGCTCGGCCTACACGTTCTCCTACGCCACGCTCGGCGAGCTGATCGCCTGGATCATCGGCTGGGACCTCGTGCTCGAGCTGGCCCTGGGGGCGGCGACGGTCGCGGTCGGCTGGTCGGGCTACCTGAACCAGTTGCTCGGCGACCTCGGCGCCGCGCTGCCGGCGTCGATCGCGGGGGAGACCGCCACGGTCAACATCCCGGCGATCGTCATCGTGCTGGTGATGACCGGGGTGCTCGTGCTGGGCATCAAGCTCTCCTCGCGGGTCACCGGCGTCATCGTGGCGATCAAGGTCGCGATCGTGCTCCTGGTCATCGTGCTGGGGCTGTTCCACCTCACCGCGGACAACTACACGCCGTTCGTGCCGCCCGCCGAGCCCCCCGCGGAGGGGGAGGGCGGCTGGCACTCGCCGCTGATCCAGCTGCTCGGCTTCACCCAGGGCAGCTTCGGCTGGGGCGGCGTCATCGCCGGCGCGTCGATCGTCTTCTTCGCCTTCATCGGCTTCGACATCGTGGCGACGGCGGCCGAGGAGACCCGCAACCCCAAGCGGGACCTCCCGCGCGGCATCCTCGGCTCGCTGATCATCTGCACCCTGCTCTACGTCGCCGTCTCCCTCGTGGTCGTCGGCATGCAGCCCTACGACGAGCTGTCCAGCGAGGCGCCCCTGGCCGAGGCGTTCTCCGCCGTCGGGATGCCGTTCGTCGCCAGCGTCATCTCGCTGGGCGCACTCGCCGGGCTGACCTCGGTGGTCATGATCCTCATGCTCGGCCAGTCGCGGGTGCTGTTCGCGATGAGCCGCGACCACCTGCTGCCCCCGGGCCTGGCCGCGGTGCACCCGCGGTACGGCACGCCGTACCGGATCACGATCGGCACCGGGGTCTTCGTCGCGCTGCTGGCCGGGTTCCTGCCGCTGAGCACGCTGGCCGAGCTGGTCAACATCGGCACGCTGTTCGCCTTCGTGCTGGTGTCGATCGGCGTCATCGTGCTCCGGCGCACCCGTCCCGACCTGCACCGCTCCTTCCGGGTCCCGCTGGTGCCGTTCCTGCCGATCGTCTCGGCGCTGGCCTGCCTCTACCTGATGCTCAACCTGCCGGCCGACACCTGGCTGCGGTTCGCCATCTGGATGCTCGCCGGCTTCGCCCTCTACTTCGTCTACGGCCGGGGGCACAGCCGCCTGGCACCGGGACGGCGCGAGGAGGCGGCCGCCGCCCGCAAGGGGTGAACCGGCCTCCCTCGCGGGGGTGAGGCCGGTTCCCCGGTCGTTCAGCCCCGGCCCGGGGACGTCGACCTGACCGGTGACCCCGTCCCCGGCCAGGGAGCAGCCCCGTGGCGAGCACCGTCCTCGACGTCCGGACCTCCGGCGCGACCCCGCGCCCGGTCCCGGCGGCGACCTCCGCGCGCCGCCGTCCGCCGGCGGCGGTGCTCGGCGCCGCGGGCGTCGCCGTGCTCGAGGCGCTCGCGCTGGTCGCCGCGGCGCTGACCGGCCTCGACGGCCTCCTCGCCGCACCGCCGCGGCCCTCCGGTGCGGTGGTCGTGCTGGTGCTCGGCGGCCTGGCGACCTGGGTGGTGCTCTGCGCCGCCGGGGGCGTCACCCTGCTCGACGGCTCCGGACGGGCGCTGCTGACCCGGGTCGCCTACGGCGAGGTGGTCCTGCTCACCGTCGTCCTGCTGGTCGGCCTGGCGACGCCGCTGGTCGACGACCTGCCCACCACGCTGCCGCTGCCCGCGGTGCTGCTGCTCGCCCTCGCCGTGCCGGTCGGCAAGCTGCTGCTGGCCAGCGCCCCGTCGGCGGAGGAGTGGCTGGCGGCCGGGCCGCGCTCGCCGGCCGCGCAGCCGCAGCTGTCCGAGGGCCAGCGGGTGCTGCGGGCGGTGACCGTGGGCGTCATCGGCGTCGTGCTCGGCGTGGTCGCGCTCACCGGGCCGACCGGGGGCCCGACCGACGCCGGGTTCCCCGCGCCGGTGGGCCAGCACTGACCTCACTACTCTCGTGCCGTGAGTGATCGGCACATCCTGACCGCGGTGGCCTGGCCCTACGCCAACGGCCCCCGGCACATCGGCCACGTCTCCGGCTTCGGCGTCCCCTCCGACGTCTTCAGCCGCTACCACCGGATGGTGGGGGACAGGGTGCTGATGGTCAGTGGCACCGACGAGCACGGCACCCCGATCACGGTCGCGGCCGACGCGGAGGGCATCACGCCCCGCGAGATCGCCGACCGGAACAACCGGATCATCGTCGGCGACCTGCAGTCGCTCGGGCTCAGCTACGACCTGTTCACCCGGACCACGACGGCCAACCACGCGCAGGTGAGCCAGGAGATCTTCCTGGGCCTGCTGAAGAACGGCTACGTCTTCCCGAAGACGACGCTCGGTGCGATCAGCCCGTCGACCGGGCGCACCCTGCCCGACCGCTACATCGAGGGCACCTGCCCGATCTGCGGCTACGACGGCGCCCGCGGCGACCAGTGCGACAACTGCGGCAACCAGCTGGACCCGACCGACCTGATCAACCCGGTGAGCCGGATCAACGGCGAGACGCCGCGGTTCGTCGAGAGCGAGCACTACTTCCTCGACCTGCCGGCCTTCACCCGGGCGCTCGGCGACTGGCTGGCCACCCGGAAGAGCTGGCGGCCCAACGTCCTGAACTTCAGCGTCAACCTGCTGGAGGACCTCAAGCCGCGCAGCTACACCCGCGACATCGACTGGGGCGTCCCGGTGCCGCTGGACGGCTGGCGCGACCGGCCCGACAAGCGCATCTACGTCTGGTTCGACGCCGTCGTCGGCTACCTGTCGGCGTCGATCGAGTGGGCCCGCCGCTCCGGCGACCCCGAGGCCTGGCGGCAGTGGTGGCAGACGCCGGACTCCGACGCCTACTACTTCATGGGCAAGGACAACATCGTCTTCCACTCCGAGATCTGGCCCGCCCAGCTGCTCGGCTACAACGGCGAGGGCGACAAGGGCGGCACCCCCGGGTCGCTGGGCCGGCTCAACCTGCCCACCGAGGTCGTCTCCAGCGAGTTCCTGACGATGGAGGGGCGCAAGTTCTCCTCGTCCCGCCAGGTCGTCATCTACGTGCGCGACTTCCTCGCCCGCTACGACGCCGACGCGCTGCGCTACTTCATCGCCGTGGCCGGCCCGGAGACCCAGGACACCGACTTCACCTGGTCGGAGTTCCGCCGCCGCAACAACGACGAGCTGGTCGCGGGCTGGGGCAACCTGGTCAACCGGTCGGTGTCGATGGCGGCCAAGAACGTCGGCGCCGTCCCGACGCCCGGCGAGCTCACCGACGCCGACCGCGCGCTGCTGGCCACCACCTCCGGGGCCTTCGGCCCGATCGGCGACCTGCTCGCGCGCAACCGCCAGAAGGCCGCCGCGACCGAGGCGATGCGGGTGGTCGGCGAGGCGAACAAGTACCTGTCCGACCAGGCGCCGTGGAAGCTCAAGGAGGACCCGGCCCGCCGCGACACCGTCCTGCACACCGCGCTGCAGGCGATCCGCGACTGCAACGCGCTGCTGACCCCGTTTCTCCCGCACTCGGCGCAGAAGGTGCACGAGCTGCTCGGCGGCACCGGGGTGTGGTCGGTGGCGCCGCGGATCGAGGAGGTCACCGACCTCGACGACGGCTCGTCGTACCCGGTCATCACCGGCGACTACGACTCCGGGCAGGCGGTGTGGGCCTCGACCCCGGTCGTCCCCGGCACGCCGCTGGCGCCGCCGACGCCGGTGTTCACCAAGCTCGACGAGTCCGTGGTCGAGGAGGAGCTGCGCCGGCTGGAAGAGGGCTCGTGAGCGAGCTGGCGAGCTCACGCAGGGACGCAGCAGCCGGGCGGATGCCGCTGCCGAGCGCCAGCGAGGCGTCGGCATGAGCCGGTCGGCGGCCGCGCGCGCCAACCGGCGGGGCGAGCCGCCGCCGTCCCCGGAGCCGCTGCCGGCCCCGGCGCTGGACAGCCACACGCACCTGGACATCGCCGTCGGCGGGTTCGAGCGGCAGCCGACCGACGAGGAGGTCGACGCCGAGATCGCCGCGGCGGCCGCCGTCGGCGTGCCCCGGCTGGTGCAGGTGGGGGTGGACGTCGCCTCGTCGCAGTGGTCCGCGGCGCTGGCCGCCCGGCACCCGTCGGTGCTCGCGGCGGTCGCGGTGCACCCCAACGAGGCGGGCTCGGGCCTGGCCGACGACGACGCGCTGGCCGAGATCGACCGGCTGGCCGCGCTCCCGCGGGTCCGCGCGGTGGGGGAGACCGGCCTCGACCGGTTCCGCACCGGCCCGGAGGGCTGGGCGGCGCAGGAGGCGTCGTTCCGGGCGCACATCCGCATCGCCAAGGAGCACGGCGTCGCCCTGGTCATCCACGACCGCGACGCGCACGAGGAGATCCTCCGCGTGCTCGACGACGAGGGCGCACCCGAGCACACCGTCTTCCACTGCTTCTCCGGCGACGCGGCGTTCGCCCGCGCCTGCGTGGCCCGGGGCCACGTGCTGTCCTTCGCCGGCACGCTGACCTTCGGCAACGCCGGCTACCTGCGCGAGGCCGCGGCGATCACCCCGCTCGACCAGCTGCTGGTGGAGACCGACGCACCGTTCCTCACGCCGGTGCCGCACCGCGGCCGGCCCAACGCCTCGCGCCTGGTGCCGCACACCGTCCGGGCGCTGGCGGAGGTGACCGGCACGGAGCTCGAGCAGCTGTGCGCCGCGCTCACCGCGAACGCCGAGCGGATCTTCGGCTCCTGGTAGGACAAGGACCCCGCCGCCCCCCACGCCTCGCGAGCTCGGCGCGGGATCCTGCGCCGGGGCCGGAGCGGGCCATTCGAAGCAGAGGTGTCCGGAGGGAACACTCCGTCCCGAAGCGATGCACACTGGGCATCGTGGGTCGCCTCATCGCCGTCGTGCTCTTCATCGCCGTGCTGGTGCCCGGGGTCCTGCTCGCCCGCGCGTGGGGGATGGCCGCGGGCCGCCGGGCGGTCGCCGCCGCGGCCGTCGACTTCGCCACCCCCACCGACGAGGGCCGGCAGACCCTGCAGCGCCAGGCGTTGCACGGCCGGCGGGTGCGCCGGGTGGGCCTGCTGCTGGGCCTGATCGGCGTGGGCGCCAGCGTGCTGATGTTCGCCGAGGCCTCGGTGTTCCTCTGGGCGCCGGCCGTGGTGATCGGCCTGCTGCTCGGCGTCGTCCTCGCCGAGGCGACCCGCCCGCGGCCGCGCTGGCGGATGTCGTCCCCGCCCCGGCGGATGCGCCGCGGCGAGCAGATCTCGCTGTGGCTGCTCTGGACGATGCGGCTGGTCGTGGCCGCCGAGGTGGTCGCCGCGGTGCTCATGTGGCAGCGCGACGAGCTGCCCGACAGCGTCGGCTGGGTGGCCCTCACCGTGCCGCTCGCCGCCTGGCTGCTGGCGGAGGTCGCCCTGCTGCGGGCGCTGCTGCGGCCGCTGCCGGCCGAGGGCGCCGACGTGCCGGTCGACGAGGCCCTGCGCACCTGGACGGCGCACCTGGTGAGCGCGGCGACAAGCGTGCTGGCGCTGCTGCCGCTCGGCGTGCTCGTGCTCGTCGCCGGGCTGCGGCTGGGCGACCGGGTCACCGAGAACGTCGACCTGCTCCCGGTCGCGCTGGTCGCGGGCGGGTTCTCCGCGCTGGCCGCGGGGCTCGCCGTGGCCGCCTTCCTGCTGACCTGGCTGCGGCCGCTGCGGCTCTCGGAGCGCGCGCTCGCCGGCTGACGGACGGCTCCGGCTGCCCCGACGAGGGCGCCGCCACACTGTGGCCTTCGCCACACCATCCGCCTCACGCTGCGCAGTGGTCCCAGGCGTCCCAGCCGGCGCGTCCGTCACAGGCTGTGTCGGCGCGCCCACATGTCGACGTGTCGCCTCTCTGATTCACTCCGTGCGCACCGTTGCCACTCGTACCACGCCCGTTATCGTGTCGTGACCAGCCGGGGTGGGGACCGACCCGGGCGGCGTCGCCCGGAGCCTTCCCCGGGGTGGACGCCGGCCGAGCCGGGCACACCGGGAGGCCGTTCCGCGGCCTGCCGGTGCGGCGCCCCCTGCCCGGTCCCGTGACCCCGTGGAAGTGTCGTGCCTCGAACGCTGAAGTTCTCCCTCTTCGCCCTGGTCCTGCTCGGACTCGTGGGCGGCTCCGTGGCCTACTTCGCCGCCCAGAAGTCCGTGACGCTCACCGTCGACGGGCAGGCCCGGGAGGTCAGCACCTACGCCGACACCGTCGGTGAGGTGCTCGAGGACGAGGGGCTGGAGACGGCGGCGCACGACGTCGTGCTGCCCGATCCCGACTCGGCGATCTCCGACGGCGACACCGTCGTCCTCAACCGGGCGCGGCCGCTGCAGCTGACCGTCGACGGGCGCACCAGCGAGGTCTACGTGACCGCCCTGTCGGTCGACGAGGCGCTGGACCAGCTGGGCTACCGCGCCGAGGGCCTGGTGCTCTCGGCCAGCCGCAGCGACCGGCTGCCCCTCGACGGCATGGCGCTGTCGATCAGCACCCCCAAGGCCGTGACCCTGGTCGCCGACGGCCAGGAGCGGGTGGTCACCACCACCGCCGGCACCGCCGCCGACCTGCTCGCCGAGCAGGGCATCACGCTCGGGCAGACCGACCGGATGACCCTCCTGCCCACCCAGCCGCTGCTGGACCGCATGCGCCTGCAGGTCTTCCGCGTGCAGGTCACCGAGGTCACCGAGACCACCCCGATCCCGCACCAGACGGTCGAGACCGAGGACCCCGACGCCTTCGAGGGCGAGGAGACCGTCACCCAGCAGGGCGTGGACGGCCAGCAGGCCACCACCTACCGCATCACCGTCGTCGACGGCGTCGAGACCGGCCGCGAGCAGGTGAGCACCGCCGTGGCCGTCGCCCCGGTCGACGAGCTGGTCAGCGTCGGCACCAAGGAGCGCCCGGCGCCCGCGCCGGCGCCCTCGGGCGGCGGCAGCGTCCCGGCCACGGCCGACGGCCTGAACTGGGCCGCGCTGGCGCAGTGCGAGTCCGGTGGCCGGCCGAACGCGGTCAGCGCGAGCGGCACCTACCGCGGCATGTACCAGTTCTCCCGCGCCACCTGGGCCTCCGTCGGGGGCAGCGGCGACCCGGCCGCCGCCTCGGCCGAGGAGCAGACGATGCGGGCGCAGATGCTCTACGCGCGCTCCGGTGCCGGCCAGTGGCCGCACTGCGGCTCCCGGCTGTTCAGCTGATCCCGGCCGCGCGCTGAACACTCCGCACGAGCAGACCGACGGGCTGCTGGGCCCGGCCGCGATCCGCGACCTGGCCCAGCAGCTCGACCTGCGACCGACCAAGAGCCTCGGGCAGAACTTCCTCCACGACGCCAACACGATCCGGCGGATCGTGCGCACCGCCGAGGTGCGTCCGGACGACGTCGTGCTCGAGGTCGGCCCCGGGCTGGGCTCGCTCACCCTGGGCCTGCTGCCCGCCGCGGCCGCGGTCACCGCGGTCGAGATCGACCCGCGCCTGGCCGAGCTGCTGCCGCGGACCGTCGCCGAGCGCGCGCCCGCGCTGGCCGGCCGGCTGACCGTCGTCCGGGACGACGCCCTCCGGGTGCGGGAGCTCCCCGGTGCCCCGCCCACGGCGCTGGTGGCCAACCTGCCGTACAACGTGGCCGTGCCCGTGCTGCTGCACCTGCTGGAGCTGCTGCCCTCGCTGCAGCGCGCGCTCGTGCTGGTGCAGGCCGAGGTGGCCGAGCGGCTGGCGGCCGCCCCGGGGACACCCGCCTACGGCGTCCCCTCGGTCAAGGCCGCCTGGTACGGCGAGGTCCGCCGGGCCGGGAACGTCGGGCGGCGGGTCTTCTGGCCCGAGCCCAACGTCGACTCCGGCCTGGTGTCGCTGGTCCGCCGCGACCCCCCGGCCGGCGACCGCGCCGCCACCTTCGCCGTCGTCGACGCCGCCTTCGCCACCCGCCGCAAGGGGCTGCGGGCCGCGCTCGCCCGGTGGGCCGGCAGCCCCGCCGCGGCCGAGCAGCGGCTGCGCGCGGCCGGCATCGACCCGGCCACCCGCGGCGAGCAGCTGTCGGTCACCGACTTCGCCCGGCTGGCCGCCACCCCCGAGGTCGCGCCGTGAGCTGGTCCTCGCACGGTGGTCCCGGCCGCATCACCGGCGACGGCGCGGTGGTGGCCCGGGCGCCGGCGAAGATCAACGTCCAGCTGGCCGTCGGCCCGCTGCGCGCCGACGGCTTCCACGAGCTGCAGACGGTGTACCTCGCCGTCTCGCTGTTCGACACCGTGACCGTGCGCCCGGGCAGCGGGCTGGCGCTCACCGTCACCGGCGAGTTCGCCGGGGCCGGCACCGGGCCCGAGCGGGTGCCGACGGACCGCCGCAACATCGTCTGGCAGGCCGCCGAGCTGCTCGCCGAGCGGGCCGGGGTGCCGGCCGAGGCCACCATCGTGGTCGAGAAGGCCATCCCCGCCGCCGCGGGCCTGGCCGGCGGCAGCGCCGACGCCGCCGCCGCGCTGGTCGCCCTCGACGCGCTGTGGGGCACCCGGGCCACCCGTGGAGAGCTCGCCGACCTCGCCGCCCAGCTCGGCAGCGACGTGCCGTTCAGCCTGCTGGGCGGGGTCGCGCTCGGCTCGGGGCGCGGGGAGCGGCTCTCCCCGGTGCTGGCCCGGCGGCGCTGGGACTGGGTGCTGGGCATCGCCGAGGGCGGGCTGTCCACGCCGGCGGTCTACGCCGAGCTGGACCGGCTGCGGGCCGAGGGCCGGGTGCCCGACGGCACCGGGCTCGCCCCGCCGGAGCCGGTCATCGCCGCCCTGCGCAGCGGTCCGGTGGAGACCCTCGCCGCGGCCCTCGGCAACGACCTGCAGGCGCCGGCGCTCTCCCTGCGGCCGGCCCTGCGCCGGGCGCTCGCGGCGGCGACGGAGGCCGGTGCGCGCGGCGCGCTGGTGAGCGGCTCCGGGCCGACGGTCGCCGCGCTCGCCGACGACGAGGCCGCCGCCGTGGCGCTGGCCGCCGAGCTGGCCGGTGCCGGGGTGTTTCGCACCGTCCGTGCGGTGCACGGCCCGGTGCCCGGTGCCCGCCTGGTGGGCTGACGGGCCCTACGGGCGGGGCAGCAGCGTGGGCGCGCCCTCGAGGTGCGCCAGGCCGTTGTAGGCCAGGTTCACCAGGTGCGCGGCCACCTCGCCCTTGCCCGGCGTCCGGGTGTCCAGCCACCACTGGCCGACCAGCGCCACCATCCCGACCAGTGCCTGGCTGTAGAGCCCGGCCAGCCGCGGGTCGTAGCCGCGGCCGGCGAACTGCTGCGCCAGCAGGTGCTCGACCTGGTGGGCGACCTCGCCGATCAGGGAGGAGTAGCTGCCGGTCGGATCGGTGACGGGGGAGTCACGGGAGAGCACGCGGAAGCCGTCGGTGTCCTCCTCGATGTAGTCCAGCAGCGCGAGGGCGGCGCGCTCGAGGAGCCGGCGGGGGTGCCCGCCGGAGGACAGCGCGGTGGTGAACCGGTCGAGCAGTCGCTGCAGCTCCCGGTCGACGACGACGGCGTAGAGGCCCTCCTTGCCGCCGAAGTGCTCGTAGACCACCGGCTTGCTCACGTCGGCGCGGGCGGCCAGCTCCTCGATCGAGGTGGCCTCGTACCCGCGCTGGGCGAACAGCTCGCGGCCGACGTCGAGCAGCTGCTCGCGGCGCTGGGCGCCGGTCATCCGCACCCGCGGCCGGGTGGGTCCGCTGCTCACGGCGCCCATCGTGGCCCGGGGACGCCGCCGCCCGGGCGACCGGTCGGGACCAGGTCGCCCGGGCGGGGGAACAGCACCGGCCGGGGTGCTCAGCCTGCTGCCGGGACGGCGTCCCGGCGCTTGGCGGCCAGCCGCACCGGGTCGGGCCACTTGACGTGGCTGGCCCAGCCGAGCTTCTCGAAGGCCCAGATGACCCGGGCGCTGATGTCGACCTGCCCGCGCAGCACGCCGTGCCGGGCGGAGGTGGGGTCGACGTGGTGCAGGTTGTGCCAGGACTCGCCGGCGCTCAGCAGGGCCAGCGGCCAGAAGTTGGTCGCGCGGTCCCGCGAGACGAACGGCCGGCTGCCCACGACGTGGCAGACCGAGTTGATCGACCAGGTCACGTGGTGCAGCAGCGCGACCCGGACCAGGCCGGCCCAGAAGAACGCCGACCACGCGCCGGCCCAGCTCTGCGTGACCAGGCCGCCGATGACGCCGGGCAGCAGGAGGCTCACGCCCGCCCAGACGACGAACAGCTTGCTGATCCGGACCAGGCCGCCGTCCTTGAGCAGGTCGGGGGCGTAGCGCTCCTGGCTGGTCTTCCGCCGGTCGAACAGCCAGCCCAGGTGGGCGTGGAACATGCCCTTGAGCAGCGCCCGCAGGTCGGTGCCGTACCGCCACGGCGAGTGGGGGTCGCCGGCGCGGTCGGAGAACGCGTGGTGCCGCCGGTGGTCGGCCACCCACTGGATGACCGGCCCCTGGATCGCCATGGAGCCGGCGGCGGCCAGCGCCAGCCGCAGCGGCCGCACGGCCCGGAAGGACCCGTGCGTGAAGTGCCGGTGGTAGCCGACCGTCACGCCCAGCAGGGTCAGGTAGTAGAAGCCGACGGCCAGACCGACGTCCAGCCAGGACAGGCCCCAGCCCCAGACGGCCGGGACGATGGCGGCCAGCGCCAGGAACGGGACGAGCACCACCACGTAGAGCGTGACGATCTCGAGCGTGCTCTTCCGCCGGCCGATCGCGTTGGCGGGCAGTCCCGCATGGGGCTCGGCCAGCGGTCGGGGAACGGCGGGCCGGGTGAGGGCGGGAGCGGACAAGCGGCCTCCAGGGCGGGCGATCCGATCGGACGCCGCAGCGTCCCCGACCGGGGTTACGAACCCGTAACCTACGTGACCGTAGGGAGCTCCGCCCGTCGTGCCCCGGCAGCCGCCCGCGCCGGGCGCTGCCCGTCCCGGGGGCGCGCCCTAGGCTGCCTGTGGCGCCGGAGCGGCGCCTCCGCCGACCGCCGGTCGCGGCGGCGGGATGGGGGATGGGGTAATCGGCAGCCCGCCGGCCTTTGGAGCCGGGAAGTCTCGGTTCGAGTCCGAGTCCCCCAGCGCAGCCGTGCCACCCCGTCGCCCGAGGAGACCCGTGACCCTGCAGCAGCCGGGAAGTGCCCGTTCCACCGGAGCCGCCGTCGCCGGCGTCGTCGTCCTCGCCGCGGGTCAGGGCACCCGCATGCGCTCGGCGACCCCGAAGGTGCTCCACACGCTGGGCGGACGCAGCATGCTGGGCCACGTCCTCGCGGCCACCGCCCCGCTGGGCGCGGGGACGACGGTCGTCGTCGTTGGCGCCGGCCGGGCCGCCGTCGCCGAGCACCTGGCCGCCGTCGCGCCGGAGACGCTGCCGGTCGTGCAGGAGGAGCAGAACGGCTCCGGGCACGCCGCGGCCGTGGCGCTGGCCGCCGTCCCGCACCTGGAGGGGCCGGTCCTGGTCGTCAACGGCGACGCCCCGCTGCTGCGGCCCGAGACCGTGCGGGCGCTGGTCGACGGCCACGCCGCCGCCGGGTCGGTGCTCACCGTGCTGACCGCCGAGGTCGACGACCCGACCGGGCTGGGCCGGATCGTCCGCGGGGACGACGGCGCGGTGCGGGCGATCGTCGAGGAGCGCGACGCCACCCCCGGGCAGCGGGCGATCCGCGAGGTGAACGCCGGCGTCTACGTCGGGGACGCCGCGGCCCTGCGCCGGGCGCTGGCGCGGGTGGGGTCGGACAACGACCAGGGCGAGGTGTACCTGACCGACGTCGTCGGGCTGCTGGCCGGCGAGGGCGCCCCGGTCGGGGGCGTGCCGGCCGAGGACCCGGTCGACGTCCTCGGCTGCAACGACCAGCGGGAGCTCGCCGCCCGGCGGCGCACCCTGAACGACCGCGTCCTCGACGGGCTGATGCGGGCCGGCGTCACCGTCGTCGACCCGGCCACCACGTGGGTCGACGTCACCGTCACGGTGGCCGCGGACGCCGTCCTCCAGCCCGGCGTCCAGCTGCAGGGGGCCACGAGCGTCGCCACCGGCGCCGTCGTCGGGCCGGACACCACCCTGGTCGACACCGAGGTGGGGGAGAGCGCCACGGTGCTGCGGTCGCACTGCCTCGGCGCGGTGGTCGGGCCGCGGGCGACCGTCGGCCCGTTCAGCTACCTGCGCCCGGGGACCCGGCTGGCCGCGCGCGCCAAGGCCGGGGCGTTCGTCGAGACCAAGAACGTCAGCGTCGGCGAGGGCTCGAAGGTGCCGCACCTCTCCTATGTGGGAGATGCCACGATCGGCACGGGCGCCAACATCGGCGCGGCGACCGTGTTCGTGAACTACGACGGTGTCGAGAAGCACCACACGCACATCGGGGACCACGTGCGCATCGGCAGCGACACCATGCTGGTGGCGCCGGTCACGGTGGGGGACGGCGCGTACACCGCGGCCGGGTCGGTGATCACCACCGACGTCCCCCCGGGGGCCATGGGCGTGGCACGGGCACGCCAGCGGAATGTGGCAGGCTGGGTCCGCCGTCGCCGCCCCGGTACCGATGCCGCTGCGGCCGCCGCGGCGGCCGGGGATGCACCGGCCGCGGGTGCGGCAGACACTCGACCGGGGAGCGCCGACGAGGGCCGGGCTCCGGCCCGCAGCGCGAACGACGACCAGTAGGGGCAATAGAGCCGATGAGTTCCATCCGGCAGACCACCAACAAGAGCCTGATGCTCTTCTCCGGCCGGGCGTTCCCGGCGCTGACCGACGAGATCGCCGGACACCTGGGCGTCACCCCCACCCCCACCGCGTCCTACGAGTTCGCCAACGGCGAGCTGTTCGTCCGGTTCGAGGAGTCCGTCCGCGGCTGCGACGCCTTCGTGGTGCAGAGCCACACCGCGCCGATCAACACCTGGCTCATGGAGCAGCTGATCATGGTCGACGCGCTCAAGCGCGCCTCGGCCAAGCGGATCACCGTCGTCGCCCCGTTCTTCCCCTACGCCCGCCAGGACAAGAAGCACCGCGGCCGCGAGCCGATCTCCGCCCGCCTGGTCGCGGACATGTTCAAGACCGCCGGCGCCGACCGGCTGATGACCGTCGACCTGCACACCGCCCAGATCCAGGGCTTCTTCGACGGCCCGGTCGACCACCTCTTCGCCCTCGACCTGCTCGTCGGCCACGTCTGCGAGCGCTGGGGCGACCGCGACCTCACCGTCGTCTCCCCGGACTCCGGCCGGGTGCGGGTCTCCGAGCGCTGGAGCGACAAGCTCGGTGGCGTACCGCTGGCCTTCATCCACAAGACCCGCGACCCGCTGCGGCCCAACGAGGTCGTCGCCAACCGCGTCGTCGGTGAGGTGGAGGGCCGGGTCTGCATCCTGGTCGACGACATGATCGACACCGGCGGCACCATCGTGAAGGCCGCCGAGACCCTCTTCGAGGCCGGCGCGGCCGACGTCATCGTCACCGCCACCCACGGCGTGCTCTCCGGCCCCGCGGTCGACCGGCTGAAGAACAGCCAGATCAGCGAGGTCATCGTGACCAACACGCTGCCGATCGAGCCGTCCCGCCAGTTCGACAAGCTCACCGTCCTGTCGATCGCGCCGCTGCTGGCCCGCGCGATCAAGGAGGTCTTCGAGGACGGCTCGGTGACGAGCCTGTTCGACGGGGCGTCGTGACACTGCGGTCCTCCGGACCGCGACCGCGGCCAGGTGCCGTTCCCGGCCTGGGCTGAGCCCTCCTCCGGGTCCGGCTCGGGGAGCCCTCCGGACTCCCGCTCGCCGGCCCGGCCTCGCGGGGCGGGTCACCGTCCAGCGTCCTCGGCTCGCGTCGTGTCATCGCTCGGGGAGCCCTCCGGGCTCCCGCTCGGGACGACCGCGTACCCTGGTCCTGTTGCCCGGCGAGGGAGCGGTCCGACCGACTCCGTGATCGACGTGCGTGTGCCCTCACGGGTGCGCCGCGCCGTGCGCCGGCCGCAGACCCGATCCACCTCCTGAGGAGCACACCACCGTGGCTGACTACCGCCTCGTCGCCGAGGCCCGCACCGAGTTCGGCAAGGGCAGCGCCCGCCGGACCCGTCGTGCCGGCCGCGTCCCCGCCGTCCTCTACGGGCACGGCCAGGACGTCGTCCACCTGTCGCTGCCGGCCCGCGAGTTCGCCGCGGTCCTGCGCAACGGCGGCAGCAACGCCCTGATCACCATCGAGCTCGACGGCCAGGAGCACCTGGCGCTCACCAAGAGCGTGCAGCGCGACCCGCTGACCCGGGTGCACGAGCACGTCGACCTGCTGGCTGTCCGCCGTGGCGAGAAGACCACCGTCGAGGTCCCGATCGTGGTCGTCGGCGAGGCCGGCGTCGACGCGATCCCGAACCACCAGCTCAACACCGTCTCGATCGAGGCCGACGCCACCAAGCTGCCGGACACGATCGAGGTCGACATCACCGGTCGCACCGCCGGCCAGAACATCACCGCCGGCGACCTCGTCCTGCCGGCCGGCTCGACGCTGGTCACCGACCCCGAGGCCCTGGTCATCGGCTTCCTGGGTGCCCCGACCGCCGAGGCCCTCGAGGCCGAGCTCGCCGAGGCCGAGGCCGAGGCCGGCATCGAGCGCGAGGAGTCCGACTCGGCCGCCGAGGGCACCGGCGAGGGCGACGTCGTCCCCGAGCCGCAGGACCAGGGCAGCGGCGAGTCGATGGACGCCACCGAGAACAGCTGAGCTCCCGCTTGACCGAGAGCACGACCCGCAGGGGCGCCGGCGACGCCGGCGCCCCTGCGGCGTCCGCTCCCTCCGAGGGGCCCTTCCTGGTCGTGGGGCTGGGCAACCCCGGCCCCACGTACGCCGGCAACCGGCACAACGTCGGCGCGATGGTGCTCGACGAGCTCGCCGCCCGGGCGGGTGTCCGGCTGTCCGCCGGCAAGGGAGCCCGCTCCCGTGCCGTCTCGGGGGAGGGCCGCCTCGCCGGTCGCCGGGTGGTGCTGGCCAAGCCGTCGACCTACATGAACGAGTCCGGCGGGCCGGTGCGGGGCCTGCTCGACTACCACAAGCTCCCGGTGACCGATCTCGTCGTCGTGCACGACGAGCTCGACATCCCCTTCTCCGCCGTGCGGCTCAAGCGCGGCGGTGGCGAGGGCGGCCACAACGGCCTGCGCTCGATCACGCGGTCCACCGGCACCAAGGACTACCTCCGCGTGCGGGTCGGCATCGGCCGCCCGCCGGGCCGCCAGGACCCGGCCGACTTCGTCCTCCGGGACTTCTCCGCCACCGAGCGCAAGGAGCTCGACCTGCTCGTCGCCGAGGCAGCCGACGCGACCGAGGAGCTCCTCGCGCGGGGTCTCGAGGCGGCGCAGAACGTGGTGCACCCGCGCACCTGAGGCCGCCGCGCACCCGCCCGCGGGTCCGTCTCCCGGGGTCTGCCCGTGACGCTCCGTCACGAATGGCCGTGTTTCGCTTGATCGCACCGCCCTGACCACCGCTTCGGGTGATTGCCCGGGGTTCCATCCTCACGCTTAGTGTTCGCCGATCGGTTGCAAGACCGACCGGTGCAGTGTGCGAGGAGCGGGGGCTCACGGGGATGTACGACCACTCGACGGCAGGGCCGACGACCGGCCTGCGGGCGACCACGGCGTGGATGGCGGTGCTCCTGCTCGTCGCCGGGATGCTCGCCGGCGCCTTCGGCGGCGGATCGGTGGCGCGGGCCGACAGCGCGCCGACGAACCCGGCCAATCCGGCGACACCGGCGACGGTGACCGCCGACGCGCTCCCCACGGTGCAGATCAACGGCGTGGCGTGGTCCCAGGTCGTCGTCGGCAACACCGTCTACGTCGCGGGGTCGTTCACCCGGGCCCGGCCGGCCGGGGTGCCCGCGGGCCAGCAGGAGACGGTGCGGAACAACATCCTCGCCTACGACATCCGCACCGGGCAGCTGATCACCTCGTTCGCGCCCAGCCTCAACGGCCAGGCGCTGGCCATCGCCGCGTCGCCGGACGGCAGCCGCATCTACGTGGGTGGCGACTTCACCCAGGTCAACGGCCAGACCCGCAACCGCATCGCCGCGCTGACCCCCGACGGCACGCTCGTCTCCGGCTGGGCCCCGAGCGTCTCGGGCCGGGTGCGTGCCATCGCGGCCACGAACACCACGGTCTACTTCGGCGGCGCGCTCTCCGCCGTCGGCGGGGTGAGCCGCACCCGGCTCGCGGCGGTGTCCGCCACCAACGGCGCGCTGCAGAGCTGGGCGCCGGTGCCGGGCGTCGGCTCCACCGCCGGCAACGAGGACGGCAACCGGGGCACCAGCAACGAGGTGCTGGCCATGGTGATCACCAGCAACCCGAGCCAGGTGGTCGTCGGCGGGCGCTTCGACAGCATGAACGGGGTCCGGGCCACCGGCGTCGCCGCGATCGACCCGAGCAGCGGCGCGAACCGCACCTTCGCGATCAACCAGCAGCTGACCAACCAGGGCGTCAACTCCGCCGTCTGGAGCCTGTCGACCGACGGCAGCACCGTCTACGGCACCGCCTACGACTACTACGGCCCCGGCAACCTGGAGGGCGCCTTCGCGGCCGCCGCCTCCGGCGGAGCGGTCCGGTGGGTCAACGTCTGCTTCGGCGACACCTACTCGAGCTTCCCGATGGCCGGCGTGCTCTACGAGGCCAGCCACGCCCACCGGTGCAACGAGGTCGGCAGCTGGCCCGAGCAGACCAACCGGGTCTGGAAGCGCGCCAACGCCCTGAGCCTCGCGCCGTCCGGCATCGTCGACGGCGAGTGGGGCGGCAACTGGATGGGCCAGCCGGCCCCCGCCACGCTGCCCTGGTACCCGACCGTCGCGGCCGGCAGCTACACCGGTCAGGCGCAGGGCGGCTGGCACGTCACCGGCAACGGCCAGTACCTGGTCTACGGCGGCGAGTTCCCCACGGTGAACGGCACCGGCCAGCAGGGCCTGGTGCGCTTCGGCTTCGCCAGCACCGCGCCGAACCGGGTGGGCCCGGACTTCGCCGGCGCCACGCCGAGCGTGGCCGTCCTCGGTGCCGGCACCGTGCGGGTGGCCTGGACCGCGGCGTTCGACAACGACAACGAGAACCTGACCTACCGGGTCTACCGGGACAACAACACCACCACGCCGGTCGCCACGTTCACGCGCTCCTCGCAGTGGTGGAACCGGCCGGTGGTCGGCTGGACCGACACCGGCGTGACGGCGGGGTCGCACACCTACCGAGTCACCGCCTCCGACCCCGCGGGCAACACCGCCGCGACCGGCTGGGTGACGGCGAACGTCGGCACCGGCGGCGGCACGGCGCGGCAGTACAGCAACGCCGTCCTCTCGGCCGGCGCGACCGGCTACTGGCCGCTGGGCGAGACCTCCGGCGCCGCCTACGACCGGGCCGGCGGCATGGACATGACGGTGAACAGCGGCGTCAGCCGGAACACCGCCGGCGCCATCGCCAACGACGGCGACCGGGCCTTCACCTTCAACGGCACCAGCAGCGGCTACCTCGCACCCACGGTGCGCACCCAGGCGCCGAACACCTTCAGCGTCGAGTTCTGGTTCTCCACGACCTCGCGCAACGGCGGCCGGTTCATCGGCTTCGGTGACAACAACACCGGGACCAGCTTCAACCAGGACCGGCTGGTCTACATGGACACGGCGGGCAAGGTGAACTTCGGGGTCTGGCCGCGCGCCGGCCGCACGGTCACCTCGCCGCAGGCCTACAACGACGGCCGCTGGCACCACGTCGTCGCCTCCCTCGGCAGCAACGGCATGCGGCTCTACGTCGACGGCGTCCTGGTCGGCTCGCGCACCGACACCACCTTCGGCCAGAACAACTACGGCTTCTGGCGGATCGGCGGCGACACCACCTGGAACGGCTCGGGCTGGGTCAACGGCCGGATGGACGAGGTCGCGGTGTACCCGACCGCGCTGGCGAGCGACGTCGTCGCCAGCCACCACCGGCTCGGCACCACGGGCGCGCCCACCAACACGGCGCCGACGGCCTCGTTCACGGCGACGCCGTCCGGCTCGGTGGTCGCGGTGAACGGCTCGGCCTCGAGCGACGCGACGGGCAGCATCCGCTCGTACGCCTGGAACTGGGGCGACGGCACCGCCAACGGCTCCGGCGTCTCGGCGTCGCACACCTACACCCGGGCCGGCACGTACACGATCACGCTCACCGTCACCGACGACGGCGGGCTGACCGGGACGACGACCCGCCAGGTGACCGTGGGGGCCAACCAGGCGCCGACGGCGAGCTTCACCACCTCGGTCACCGGCTCGACCGCGGGGGTCGACGGCTCCGCGTCGGCCGACGCCGACGGCACGATCGCCTCGTACTCCTGGAACTGGGGCGACAACACCCCGGCCGGGTCGGGCGCGACGGCGTCGCACACCTACGGAACCGCCGGCACGTACACGATCACCCTCACGGTGACCGACAACGCCGGTGCCACGGGCAGCACGACCCGCAGCGTCACGGTGGGGGCGCCGACGGGCACGCCCGCCGTCGCCACGGACACCTTCGGCCGGACGGTGACCGGCGGCTGGGGCACCGCCGACATCGGCGGTCCGTGGACGGCGGCGGTGGGGGCCACGCGGCTGTCGGTCGGCAACGGCTACGGCGAGCTCAACCTGCCGGGCGCCGGGAACAACACCGGCGCCTACCTCGGCGGGGTCTCGCAGACGTCGACGAACGTGACCGCCTCGTTCTCCCTGACGGCGATGCCGACCGGGACCGCGGGCACCTACGTCTACGTCTCCGGGCGCCGGACGGCCTCCGGTGACGAGTACCGGGCCCGCGTGCGGATCACCTCGACCGGCCAGGTCGCCCTGGTGCTGTCGCGGATCACGTCCGGGACGGAGGCCTTCCCCGGCGGGGAGATCATCGTCCCCGGCCTCACCTACACCGCCGGGGCGACCCTGAACGTGCGGGTGCAGACCTCGGGCACCGGCACGACCACCGTCGCCGCCCGAGTGTGGCTGTCCGGGCAGGCCGAGCCCGCTGCCGCCCAGCTGACCCGCACGGACACCACGGCCTCGCTGCAGACCGCCGGTGCCGTGGGGCTGGCCGCCTACCGCTCGAGCTCCAACACGGTGGCGACGGCGGTGCGGTTCACCGCCTACTCGGTGACGGCCGGCTGACGCCGCGCCCGACGGGCCGCCACCCCCTCGCGGGGTGGCGGCCCGTCGGCGTTCCCCTCGGGGGGTGACACCGGTCACGGGCCCTCTACCGATGGGGTGAACGGTGACCCTGCGCATTGCTTTCCCGATGACGCTCTGTGAGGGTCGACGAGAACATCAGGCCGCTCACGTGGGCAGATGGGGTGCGAGCACCCCGTTTCCGGCTCACTCGTGGTGACCTGATCACACAGTGTCATGTCGGTCTCCGGGGGGAACCGTGCTACTCGATCACGACCGGGTCAGGGTGGGGACAGCAGCGCTGCACGCCGCGACGAGCGCGCCGGGCACCGGCGCGCCGCTCGCCGCCCGTCCGCTCGCCCGCCGCACCACGCCGGCCTGGGTGCGGCGCTACGCCGGATCGCTCGCCGTGGTCGAGACCCTCGCCGCCGTCGCGGCCGGCGCCCTGGTGCTGCTGGCCCATGCCCGCGGCCTGACCACCGGCTCCCTGCTCGTCTGGTCCTGCGTGGCGCTGGCCGTCGCGTGGCCGCTGCTGCTGGCCGCCACCGGCGCCTACTCCGAGCGGGTCTTCGGCACCGGCAGCGACGAGTACCGGCGCGTCGGCCGGGCCGGCTTCCTCCTGCTCGCCGTGGCGGGGCTGCTGTCCTACGCCGCGGCGCTCGACCTCAGCCGCGGCCTGGTGCTCGTCGCCGTCCCCGCCCTCACGCTGGTCACGCTGGTCGGCCGGTTCCTGGCCCGCTGCTGGCTGCGCCGCCTGCGGGCCGCCGGCCGCTGCACCACCCGGGTGGTCGTCGTCGGCCGGGGCGGCGCGGTGCTCGAGCTGGTCGCCCGCGTCCGCCGCGAGCACTACGCCGGCATGGACGTCGTCGGCCTCTGCGTGACCCCCGGCGACCGCGACCGGGTCGCCGGGATCGCCGGCGTGCCGGTCGGCGGCCTCGACGAGGTCGTCGCCCTGGCCGGGCAGGTGGGCGCGGACACCATCGCCGTCACCTCGGCCAGCGAGACCGCCGCCCACTACCTGCGGCAGCTGTCCTGGCAGCTGGAGGGCACCGGCATCGAGCTGCTCGTCGCGCCCGGCCTGATCGAGGTCGCCGGGCCGCGGCTGCACATCCGCCCCTTCGAGGGCCTGCCGCTGCTGGCCGTCGAGCAGCCCCGCTTCGAGGGCTGGCGCCGGGTGGTCAAGGGCGGGGTCGACCGGGCCATCGCCGCGGTCGCGCTCCTGCTGCTGGCCCCGGTGCTGCTCGGCATCGCCCTGGCCGTGAAGCTGACCAGCACCGGTCCGGTGCTCTACCGGCAGGAGCGGGTCGGCGTGAACGGCCGGCCGTTCACCATGTTGAAGTTCCGCAGCATGGTCGTCGACGCCGACCGCCAGGTCGACGCCCTGCGCGCGGACAACATCTCCGACGGGCTGCTGTTCAAGATGCGGGTCGACCCGCGGGTGACCCCGGTCGGCCGCTGGCTGCGCCGGCTGTCGCTCGACGAGCTGCCGCAGCTGCTCAACGTGCTCGGCGGGTCGATGTCCCTCGTCGGTCCCCGGCCGCCGCTGCCGGGGGAGGTGGCCCGGTACGACACGTCGGTCAGCCGCCGGCTGCTGGTCAAGCCCGGGCTCACCGGCCTCTGGCAGATCTCCGGCCGCAGCGACCTGCCGTGGGAGGAGGCCGTGCGGCTGGACCTCCGGTACGTCGAGAACTGGTCGCTGGCGATGGACCTGCTGATCCTCGTGAAGACCGTGCGCGCCGTCCTGAGCAAGTCCGGCGCCTACTGATGCATCCCGGGGCCCCGTGCACCGTCCTCCCCCTCCCGGGGGAGGGCCGGCGGCGCGGGGCCCCTCCCCGCTCTAGCGTTGCCCCGCTCGTGCCGATGACCGGCACGAACAGCCCTCGCCGATCGGAACGGACCTCCTGATGAAGCGCATGAGCATCGCCATGGTGGGCACCCGAGGCGTCCCTGCCCGTTACGGCGGCTTCGAGACCGCCGTCGAGGAGGTCGGACGGCGGCTGGTCGACCGGGGCCACCGCGTCGTCGTCTACTGCCGCACCACGCCCGGCGCGGCCGAGCTCCCGCCGGTCGAGCACCTGGGCATGGAGCTGGTGCACCTGCCGGCCGCCCGGAAGCGCTCGCTGGAGACGCTCAGCCACACCGCGCTGTCCGTCGGCCACCTGGTCGCCCACCGCACCGACGCCGCCTTCGTCTTCAACGCCGCCAACGCGCCGCTGCTGCCGGTGCTGCGCGCCCGCCGCATCCCGGTGGCCACGCACGTCGACGGGCTGGAGTGGAAGCGCGCCAAGTGGGGCCGCGGCGGCCGGCACTACTACCGGGTCGCCGAGTCGCTCGCCGTCCGCTGGTCGGACGCGCTGATCGCCGACGCCCAGGGCATCGCCGACTACTACCGCGACGCCTTCGCCGCGCCGACCACGCTGCTCACCTACGGCGCCCCGCTCATCGAGCCGGGGTCGGACCGGATCGCCGAGCTCGGGCTGGCCCGCGGGGAGTACCACCTCGTCGTCGCCCGGTTCGAGCCGGAGAACCACGTCGACCTGATCGTCGAGGGGTACGCGGCCAGCGACGCGACCAAGCCGCTGGTCGTGGTCGGTTCCGCCCCCTACGCCGACGAGTACACCAAGCGGGTGCACGCGCTGGCCGACGACCGCGTGCGGTTCCTCGGCGGGGTCTGGGACCAGGAGCTGCTCGACCAGCTCTACGCCAACTGCGCCACCTACCTGCACGGCCACTCCGTGGGCGGCACCAACCCCTCGCTGCTGCGCGCCATCGGCGCCGGCGCGGCGGTCACCGCCTACGACGTCAGCTTCAACCGCGAGGTCGTGGCCGACAGCGGGCGGTTCTTCCGCACGCCCGCCGACGTCGCCCGCGAGATCGCCGCCGTGGAGGCCGACCCGGAGGGCACCACCCGCGCCGGGCGCCGGGCGCGTATCCTGGCCGCCCGCTACGACTGGGACCAGGTCGCCGCCGGCTACGAGGAGCTGGCCCGGTGCCTGGCCACGCGGGCGTTCCCGAAGCGGCGGCCCAGCGGCCGCCGCCGGCCGACCGACGCCGACCTGCCGCCGGTGCGGCCCGCGGCTGCGCCGGCCGACGGGCTGCCCGACAACGTGGTGCCGCTGCCCAAGCCGGCCGGCGCGCCGTCGTGGGAACAGCTGCCGGCCGCCCAGCAGTGACTCGAGGAACGGGGAGAACAGCGCGATGAGCGACCAGGGGGACGGCGCCGGGAGCACCGGGGCCGACAGGGGCGACAGCGCCGGGAAGCCGAGCAGGACCAAGCCGGCGGCGGCCGGGAAGCCGGCGGCAGCCGGCACGCCGGCCGGCGTGCCGGCCCGCCGCCGGGCGCTGCTGGCCGCGGCCGCCGTGGTGGTGGTCGCCGTGGTCGTGACGCTGCTGGTGGTCCTCACCGGCGGCGACGGCGACTCCGACGCCGCGGACGCCACGGCGAGCCGGACGACGGCGCCGACCGACCCGGCGGCGACCAGCGTGGTGCCGATGCCGCCCACGCCGACGCCGACCGGCCCGACCGAGGACGTCGACGAGCCGCCGCCGGCGCTGCCGGAGGTCGCGATCGGCGAGCCCGCGGCCGTCGGCAACGGCATCGTGGCCACGATCCCGTCGATCGAGGGCATCCAGGGCACCGCGGTGGGGCCGGGCAACATCGCCGGCCCGGCCATCCGCGTCACCGTCTCCATCGAGAACGGGACGGCGGAGGAGGTGTCCCTGTACGGGGTGGCGGTCAACGCCGCCTACGGCCCGGACCGCACGCCGGCGTCGCCGCTCGACGACCCGTCGCAGGCGCCCTTCGGCGGCACCGTCGCGCCGGGGGAGAGCGCCCAGGCCGTCTACGTCTTCAGCGTTCCGGAGGACGCCCGCGACCTGATCACCATCGAGGTCGGCTACCAGGCCGGCGCACCGCTGCTGATCTTCACCGGACCGGCCGCCTGACCCGTCCGACCGCACTTCCCGACGACCCGTCGCCGCTGCCCGCGGTGGCGGGTCGTCGTGCGTTCCGGCGCTCACCGTGGGTGACCGCGGAGCGTGGACGACGCCCGCGTTCCCGCAGCTCGTCACCGGATCGGGTGTCGACCACCCCCTTGTCCGCCCCGCTGCCCGTCACCCACTGTGGTCGGACTGGGTCCTCCGGGCCCGGTGCACGGGGGAGCACGGGGGAGCAGCACCATGGGGGAACGGTCAGCGCGTGCGCTGAAGCGGGTCGTGGCGACGGCGGTGTGCGGGTTGCTCACCGCGGGGGCGGTGTCGATGACGGCACCGGCGGTCGCGCGGGCCGACAGCCTGCCGACGGCGGTCACGCCGACGACGCCGCCGACGGTGGCGGCCGACGCGCTGCCGACGGTCCAGGTCGACGGCGTCGTCTGGTCGCAGGTCGTCGTCGGCGACCGGGTGTACGCCGCCGGGTCGTTCACCCGCGCGCGTCCCGCCGGTGCCCCGCCGGGGCAGCAGGAGACCGTGCGGAACAACCTGCTCGCCTACGACATCCGCACCGGCGAGCTGGTCACCTCCTTCGCGCCGGACCTCAACGGCCAGGCCCTCGCGGTCAGCGCGTCCCCGGACGGCTCGCGGGTCTACGTGGGCGGCGACTTCACCGTCGCCGACGGCCAGCCGCGCAACCGGGTGGCCGCCTACGACGTCGCCACCGGCGCCCTGGTCGCGTCGTTCCGGCCGAGCGTCAACGGCCAGGTGGCCGCGCTGGCCGCCACCAACTCCACCGTCTACCTCGGCGGCGACCTGTCGGCCGTCGGCGGGGTCAGCCGCAGCCGGCTGGCCGCCGTCCGCAGCGCCGACGGCGGGCTGCTGCCGTGGGCCCCGGTGCCCGGCGTCGGGCCGACCACCGGCAACACCAACGGCAACCGGGCGACGAGCAACGCGGTGATGGCGCTGGTCGTCACCGGCGGCGGCGCGCAGGTCGTGGCCGGCGGGCGGTTCGACTCGATGAACGGCGTCAAGTCGACCGGTGTGGCCGCGCTCGACCCGGTGTCCGGCGCCACCCGGCCCTTCGCCGCCGGCCAGCAGATCACCAACCAGGGCATCAACTCCGCCGTCTACAGCCTCTCGACCGACGGCAGCACCGTGTACGGCACGGCCTACAACTACTACGGCCCCGGCAACCTCGAGGGCTCCTTCGTCGCCCGCGCCGACGGCGGCGCGCTGGTGTCGGTGAACGACTGCTGGGGCGACACCTACTCCAGCTACGCCACCGGTGGCGTGGTCTACCTGGCCGGTCACGCGCACAACTGCGACCAGATCCGCGGCTTCCCCGAGCAGACCCCCGAGCGGGTGCACAAGTACGCCACCGCGGTCACCGCCGCGGGCGTCGGGGCCGACGGCGGTCGCCGGCAGATCGGCGGCCCCTGGATGGGCCGGCCGGCCCCGGTGCTCCTGCCCTGGTTCCCGGCCATGGCGTCGGGCACGTACACCGGCCAGTACCAGGCCGGCTGGAGCGTCACCGGCACCAGCCAGTACGTCGTCTACGGCGGGGAGTTCCCCCGCGTGAACGGCACCGGCCAGCAGGGGCTGGTGCGCTTCGCCGTCCCGTCGATCGCGCCCAACCGCATGGGCCCGGCCGCCGACGCCGAGCTCACCCCCACGCTGGTGTCCCGTTCCTCCGGCACCGTCCGGGTGTCCTGGAAGGCCACCTCGGACGTCGACAACGGGGACCTCACCTACACGGTGACCCGCAGCGGCCAGCAGGTGCACCGGACCACGGCCGCCTCCACCTGGTGGCACCGGCCCGAGCTCGGCTTCGTCGACCGCGGGCTGACCCCGGGGACGACGCAGACCTACCGGGTCGACGTCAGCGACCCGTTCGGCAACACCGTGAGCAGCTCGACCGCGTCGGTCGTCGTCTCCGGCGCCCGCGGTGCCGACGACGCCTACTCGGCGACCGTGCTGGCCGACGGGCCGGAGCACTACTGGCGCCTGGACGAGCCGGCCGGCAGCCGGGTGGCCTACGACAGCGCCGGCTTCGAGGACCTCGCGCTCGGCAGCGGCGTCGCGGGCGCACAGCAGGGCGGCCTGACCGGCTCGACCGACACCGCCGCCTCCTTCGACGGCACCGCGGGCGGCATCGCCACCATGACCAACCCGCTGCGCGGCGCGCACACGCTCAGCGTCGAGGCGTGGTTCTCCACGCGGTCGACGGCCGGCGGCGTGCTGCTGGACTTCGGCGACGCCACCTCGGGGCTGAGCGTCAACCACGACCGGCACGTCTACCTGGACGAGGCGGGGCGGGTCTCCTTCGGCGTCTGGCCGGGCTACGGCGGCGTCGTCTCCACGACCAAGGCCTACAACGACGGCCGGTGGCACCACGTCGTGGCCACCCTCGGGCCGGACGGCATCGCCCTCTACCTCGACGGGTCGCTCGCGGCCCGGCGCACCGACCCCACCGCCGCGCAGGACTTCGTCGGCTACTGGCGGCTCGGCGGCGACACCCGCTGGGCGGGGACGACCGACTGGTTCGCCGGCCGGCTCGACGAGGTCGCCGTCTACCCGGGCGTGCTCACCGCGGCCCAGGTGCAGCGGCACTTCGCCGCCGGCACCACCGGCAGCGCGCCCAACGCCGTTCCGCGGCCGGCGTTCACCGCGACCGCCGACGGCCTGGTCGCGACCCTGGACGCCGGGGCGTCCACCGACCCCGACGGCACGGTCAGCCGCATCTCCTGGGCCTTCGGCGACGGCACGGCCGCCGCGACCGGCGCCCGGGTGACCCACACCTTCCCGCGCGCCGGCTCCTACCGGGTCGCGGTGACCGTCACCGACGACCGCGGGGCGACCGCGTCCACCTCCCGGGTGGTCGCGGTGGCGGCCACCGGCGTGGCCGGCAGCCCGTACGCGCAGGCGGTGCTCGCCGCGGGTCCCGCGCACTACTGGCGGCTGGGGGAGGCCTCGGGCAGCGGGCTGGACTCGGCCGGCGCCGCGGACCTCGCCGTGGGCAGCGGCGTCCGGCGCCCCGCGGCCGGCGCGGTCAGCGGGGACGCCGACGGCGCGGCCTCGTTCGACGGCACGGGCTCGGGCCTCGCGGTCACCCCGACCGCGGCGCCGGCACCCAACCAGTTCAGCGTGGAGCTGTGGTTCCGCACGACGTCGACCGCCGGCGGCAAGCTCCTCGGCTACGGCGACGCGCGCTCGGGGCAGAGCTACAACAACGACCGGCACCTGTACCTCGACCAGGCCGGCCGGCTGACCTTCGGGGTCTGGCCGCAGGAGGCGCGCACGCTGTCGACCGCCCCCGGGCTCAACGACGGCCGCTGGCACCAGGTGGTCGCCTCGCTGGGCACCACCGGCATGGCGCTGTACGTCGACGGCGTCCTCGTCGGCTCGCGCACCGACACGCGGGCCGGCCAGGAGTACACCGGCTACTGGCGGATCGGCGGCGACACCACGTGGGCCGGTGCCCCGTACGTCACCGGGGACATCGACGAGGTGTCGATCTACCCGTCGGTGCTGCCCGCCGGCGTGGTCGCCGAGCACCACCGGCTGGCCACGACGACGCCCGCGGTCAACGTGCCGCCGACGGCCGCCTTCACCGCCGCGGCCGCGCAGCTGACCGCGTCGTTCGACGCCGGCACCTCGGCCGACGCCGACGGCCGGATCACCTCCTTCGCGTGGTCGTTCGGCGACGGGAGCACCGCCACCGGGCGCACGGCGGTGCGCACCTACACCGCCGCGGGCACCTACTCGGTGCGGCTGACCGTCACCGACGACCGCGGGGCGACGGCCACGACCGAGCGGGCGGTGACCGTGACGGCGCCGGTGCCCAACCGGGCGCCGGCCGCCGCGGCCACCGTGACCGCCACCGGGCTCACCGTGGCGGTGTCGGGGGCGGGCTCGACCGATGCCGACGGCACGGTCACCGGCTGGGCGTGGACCTTCGGCGACGGCGGCACGGCCACCGGCCCGTCGGCGACCCACACCTACGCCGCCGCCGGCACCTACACGGTCGGGCTCACCGTCACCGACGACGACGGCGCGACGGCGACCACCACCCGCACGGTCACCGTGACCGCGCCGGCCGGTCCGCCGGTCGTGGCCGCCGACACGTTCAACCGCACCGTGACCGGCGGGCTGGGCACCGCCGAGGTCGGTGGCGCGTGGACGGCGACCGCCGGCGCCACCCGGCTCTCGGTCACCCCGGGCGCGGCCACGCTGGCCCTGCCCGGCACCGGCAACAACACCGGCGCGCACCTCGCCGGGGTCGCCGAGACCGACGTGGAGGTGCGGGCCACCGTCGCGCTGGCGCAGGCACCCACGGGCGCGGGGAGCTACGTCTACGTGACCGGGCGCCGGGTGGGGGCCAACGAGTACCGGATGTTCCTGCGGATCGCGCCGGACGGCTCGGTCGGGATGTCGCTGTCCCGGATCGCCGGCGGGGTGGAGTCGTGGCCCGGGGGCGAGGTGGTCCTGCCGGCGGGCACCTGGACCGCCGGCGCCGCGCTCGAGGTGCGGCTCCGGGTGACCGGCACGGGCACCACCACCGTGCAGGGCACGGTGTGGCGGGCCGGCACCGCCGAGCCGGCCGCGCCGCAGCTGGTGCGCACCGACACCACCGCGGTGCTCCAGGCCGCCGGCTCGGTGGGGATCGCCGCCTACCGGCCGGGCAGCGCCACCGGCGCCCAGTCGGTGCGGGTCACCGCCTTCACCGTCACGCGGGCCGGCTGATCCGGGGCCGGGCGGTACCCGCCCGCCCGGCCCCGTCACCGGTGGCGCTCCGTGTTCCGGCAGACACAGTGCGTGACGCGGTGTGACGGACCTCCCCACTCGGAGGGACGTTTCCGCAGGTCATCACCCGGTTGTGCGATGCCCGGGATCGTCACTGACTGCGATCGTGACTCTCGGTACTCGACGACGGCACCAGGGGGAGCCGCCGGCCTCGGGCACCAGACCAGGGGGAACTCCGCATGTCCGCAACGTCTCCGGCTGTGCCGGGCAAGGTGCCCGCGCGCCTGCTCGCCGGTCTGGTGAGCGTCCTGCTCGCCGCCGGAACCGCCGCCCTCGTCCCGACCGGCTCGGCCCGCGCCGACTCCGCACCGCTGACGCCCTCGGCCACCACGCCGACCACGGTGACCGCCGACGCGCTGCCCACCGTGCAGATCGACGGCGTCGCCTGGGCGCAGGTCGTCGTCGGCAACACCGTCTACGTCGGTGGCTCGTTCACCAGCGCCCGCCCCGCCGGGGCCGCCCCGGGGACGAACGAGACGCCGCGGGCGAACCTGCTGGCCTACGACATCCGTACCGGCGAGCTGATCACCTCCTTCGCCCACGACCTCAACGGCCAGGTGCTCGCGGTCGCGGCCTCGCCCGACGGCACGCGCGTCTACGTCGGCGGCGACTTCACCAGCGTCGACGGCCAGACCCGCCGCCGGGTCGCGGCCTTCGACACCGCCACCGGCGCCCTGGTCGCGGACTTCGCGCCGGCCGTGCAGAGCCAGGTGGCCGCGATCGCCGCGACGAACGACACCGTCTACCTCGGCGGCAGCATCACGGCCGTGGGCAGCGTCAGCCGCTCGCGCCTGGCCGCGGTCCGCGCCGCCGACGGCGGCCTGCTGCCCTGGGCCCCGCTGCCCGGCGTGGGCGCCACGACCGGCAACTCCGACGGCAACCGGAACACCAGCGACGCCGTCCTCGCCCTCACCGTCGCCGGCACCGGCCAGGTCATCGCCGGCGGCCGCTTCGACAGCATGAACGGCGTCAAGGCCACCGGCGTCGCCGCGCTGGACCCGGTCTCCGGCGCCACCAAGCCGTTCGCGATCAACCAGAAGCTGACCAACCAGGGCGTCAACTCGGCGGTCTACAGCCTCAGCACCTCCGGCGACCTGGTCATCGGCACGGCCTACGACTACTACGGCCCCGGCAACCTCGAGGGCTCGTTCGTGGTCAAGGCCGACGGCGGCGCCATCGTCGAGATCAACGACTGCCGCGGCGACTCGTACTCGAACTACGCCACCGGCGGCGTCGTCTACGTCGCCAGCCACAGCCACGACTGCCGGAACATCGGGGGCTTCCCGGAGCAGAACCCGCGGGTGCACAAGTTCGGCGTCGCGTTCACCCTCGCGCCGACCGGCACCGTCGGGTCCTCGACGATCGCCAACGGCAACTTCCGCAACCAGCCGGCCGGCTCCCTGCTGCCCTGGTTCCCGACGATGACCCCGGGCACCTACACCGGCCAGCAGCAGGCCGGCTGGTCGGTCACCGGCAACGGTCAGTACGTCGTCTACGGCGGCGAGTTCCCGCGGGTCAACGGCGTCGGCCAGCAGGGCCTGGTGCGCTACGCCCTGCCGGGCGCCGCGCCGAACGAGGTCGGCCCGTCCGGCGACGGGTTCACCGCCACCGCGACCTCGCCGGCCCCGGGCACGGTCACGGTCGCCTGGACGGCGACCTCCGACCAGGACAACGCCACGCTCGTCTACCGCGTCGAGCGGGAGGGCGAGGCCCTCCCGGTCGCCGAGACCGTCCAGGCCTCCACCTGGTGGAACCGGCCGGCCATGACCGCCTCCGACGCCGGCGTCAGCGGCTCGCTGCGCTACCGCGTCACCGCCACCGACCCGTTCGGCAACACCGTGGCCACCCCGTGGGTCGCCGTCGAGGTCGCCGCGGCGCCGACCGGTGGCACCACCCGGCCCTACGCCGACACCGTCCGCGCCGACGGCGCGTCCCACCACTGGCGGCTCGGCGAGAGCTCCGGCACGGCCGCGGACGCCATCGGCACCCGGCCGATGACGGTCGGCACCGGCGTCACCCGCAACGCCGTCGGCGCCATCGCGGGCAACACCGCCTACTCGTTCAACGGCACCGCCAACGCCACGATGGCCACCGGCACCGCGACGGCCGCGCCGAACACCTTCACCCAGGAGGCGTGGTTCCAGACCTCGTCGACCACCGGCGGGCGGATCATCGGCTTCGCCAACAAGGCCAGCGGCACCAGCAACACCTACGACCGCCAGGTCTACCTGGACTCGCGGGGCCGGCTGAACTTCGGCGTCACCGTCCCGGTCTGGATCTTCAAGATGCAGCAGACGGTCACCAGCACCGCCTCGTACAACGACGGCAGGTGGCACCACGTCGCGGCCACGATGAGCCCCTCGGGCATGGCCCTGTACGTGGACGGCGTCCTGGTCGGCTCGCGCACCGACACCACCAGCGGGCTCTCCTACAACGGCTACCTGCGGGTCGGCTCCGACGCGGCCATGGGCGGGTCGAGCACCTTCAGCGGCCGGATCGACGAGGTCGCGCTCTACCCGACCGCGCTCTCGGCCGCCCAGATCGCCGCGCACGCCGCCGGCGGCGGCGTGGCCGCGCCGGCGAACGTGCCGCCGACGGCCCGCATCCAGGCCACCACCGCCGAGCTCGCCGTCACCCTCGACGCGAGCCGGTCGGTGGACACCGACGGCACCGTGACCTCCTACGCCTGGGACCTCGGCAACGGGCAGCGGGCCACCGGCGCCACCGTGCGGCACACCTACGCCGCCGCCGGCACCTACGTCGTCACGCTGACCGCCACCGACGACAAGGGCGCCACCAGCACGGCCCGCACGCTGGTCACCGTCGCCCCGGCGCCGGTGAACGCGGCCCCGGAGGCGGCCTTCACCGCCGCGGCGACCGACCTGGTCCTCGCCGTCGACGGCTCGGCGAGCCTCGACCTGGACGGCACCGTGGCCTCGTACGCCTGGAACTGGGGCGACGGGACGGCGGCCGGCTCGGGCGCCCGGGCGACGCACACCTACACCGCGGCCGGCACCTACCAGGTCACGCTGACCGTCACCGACGACGACGGCGCCCCGGCGACGGCGACCCGCGAGGTCACGGTGAGTGCGCCGATCGACACCGCGCCCCTGGCCAAGGACGTCTTCGACCGGTCGGTGACCGGCGGCCTGGGCACCGCGACCATCGGTGGCGCGTGGACGGCCGACGTCGGCGCGGTCCGGCAGTCGGTGACCGGGGGCGCGGCCGAGCTGGCCCTGCCCGCGGCCGGCAACAACACCGGCTCCTCGCTCGGCTCGGTCGCCACGACCAGCGCCGACGTCCGGACGTCGTTCTCCCTGTCCGCGATGCCCACCGGCGGCGGCACCTACGTGTACGTCTCCGGGCGCCGGGTGGCCTCGGGCGAGGACTACCGGGTGCGGGTGAAGGTGGCCGCCGACGGCAGCGTCACCCTGGCGCTGTCCCGCATCACCGGCGGGGTGGAGAGCTTCCCCGGCGGCGAGGTCACCGTGCCCGGCCTGACCTACACCGCGGGCACTCCGCTCAACGTGCGGGCGCAGTTCTCCGGGACCGGCACCACGACGATCACCGCGGCCGTCTGGGCCGACGGTGCCGCCGAGCCGGCCACCCCGCAGCTGACGCGGACCGACACCACCGCCGCCCTCCAGGTGCCCGGCGCGGTCGGCCTGTCGGCCTACCGGACCGGCAGCAACACCGTGGCCACGGTGGTCCGCGCGACCTCCTTCCGGGTCGGCCTGGTCGGGGCGCGGGAGCACGTGAACGCGGCGCCCACCGCCTCGTTCACCGCCGCCGCGCAGGACCTCACGGTCACCGTGGACGCCGCGGCCTCGGCCGACGCCGACGGCGCCGTCGTCCGCCGCGACTGGGACTTCGGGGACGGCCGGACCGGCACCGGGGTCACCGCCGAGCACACCTACGCCGCGGGCGGCACCTACACCGTCGCCCTGACCGTGACCGACGACCAGGGCGCCACGGCGACCACCACCCGCCGGGTGACGGTCACCGACCCCGCTCCGCCGGTCGTCGTCCCGGCGATCGCGACGGACACCTTCCAGCGGACGGTGACCGGCGGCCTCGGCGCCGCCGACGTCGGGGGCGAGTGGACCGTCGCCTCCGGCGGGGTGCGCCAGTCGGTGGACGGCGGGGCGGCGCTGCTGGCCCTCCCGGCGGCCGGCAACAACACCGGCTCCTACCTGGGGGCGGTCGCCGCGACCGACGTGGACGTCACCACCACCTTCGCGCTGGACGCGATGCCCACCGGCAGCGGCACGTACGTCTACGTGACCGGCCGCCGGGTGGCCTCGGGCGAGGAGTACCGGGTCCGGGTCCGCGTCGCGGCCGACGGCGGGGTCTGGCTGACCCTGTCCCGGCTCACCGGGGGCGTCGAGAGCTACCCGGGGGGTGAGGTGCAGGTCCGCGGCCTGACCTACACCGCGGGGACGCCGCTGACCGTGCGGGCGCGGTTCACCGGGACCGGCACCACCACGGTCACCGCGAGCGTCTGGGCGGCCGACGGCACCGAGCCGGCGACCCCGCAGCTGTCGCGGACCGACACCACCGCGGTGCTGCAGGCGCCCGGCGGCGTGGGGATCGCGGCCTACCGCACCGGCAGCAACACGGTCGCCACGACCGTGCGCGTCACCGCCTTCTCGGTCGTCGCCGCCGGCTGAGGCACCGCCGGGACCGCCGGGGACCGTCACGCACTGTGATCGGATCCCCGGCGGTTCCGCACGTCAGGGGACAGGTGTACCGGTTCGGGGGATCGAGCCTGGTCACGCAGCGTGTCAGGGTTCTGGGCGACCTCCGGCCCTACCCGTGGCGAGGAGGCGGTAAACGCTCGGATCCGGGAGACCTCGCATGCGTTCCTCGACCACCGCCGTCCCGCGGCGGCTGCTGGCCGGCACCGTCGGCCTGCTGCTCGCCGCCGGCGCCCTGGCGCTCGTCCCGGGCGCCGCGCGGGCGGACTCGGCGCCGGTGCTGCCGTCCCCGGAGAACCCGGTGACGGTCACCGCCGACGGGCTGCCCACCACCCAGATCGACGGGGTGGGCTGGGCGCAGGCGATCGTCGGGGACACCGTCTACGTGGGTGGCCGGTTCAGCTCCGCGCGCCCGGCCGGCGTGCCGGCCGGCACGCAGGAGAGCCCGCGCAGCAACCTGCTGGCCTACGACATCCGCACCGGAGCGCTGATCGCCTCCTTCGCCCCCGAGGTCAACGGCCAGGTGCTCGCCGTCACCGCCTCACCCGACGGCTCGCGTCTCTACATCGGCGGTGACTTCACCGCCGTCGACGGCCAGACCCGCAACCGGGTGGCCGCCTTCGACACGGCCACGGGTGCCCTCGTCGCCTCGTTCGCACCCAGCGTGAACAGCCAGGTGCGCGCCATCGCCGCGACGAACAGCACCGTCTACCTGGGCGGCAGCCTCACCGCGGTGGGCGGCGTGAGCCGCACGCGGCTGGCCGCGGTCAGCGCCGCCGACGGGAGCCTGCTGTCCTGGGCGCCGCTGCCCGGCGTGGGCCCGGTCGAGGGCAACCGCGACGGCAACACCGCCACCAGCAACGAGGTGATGGCGCTGACCCTCACCGGCGGCGGCAGCCAGGTCGTGGCCGCCGGCCGCTTCGACTCCATGAACGGCGTCAAGGCCACCGGCATCAGCGCCCTCGACGCGGTCAGCGGCGCGACCCGGCCGTTCGCGGTGAACGCGCTGATCACCAACCAGGGCGTCAACTCCGGGGTCTACAGCCTCTCCACCGACGGCGCGGTCGTGTACGCCAGCGCCTACGACTTCAACGGCCCCGGCAACATGGAGGGCACCGTCGCGGCGACCGCCGACGGCGGCGAGGTGGTCGCGGTCAACGACTGCCACGGCGACACCTACTCGACCTTCCCCATGGGCGGCGCGCTGTACATGGCCGGGCACGCCCACGACTGCGAGCAGATCGGCGGGTTCCCCGAGCAGAACCCGCGGGTCAACAAGTTCGCCACCGCGGTGACCACCGGGGCGACCGGCGGCACCAACGGCCCGGGCACCCTGCGCAGCGGCGCCTTCTACGGCCAGCCCGCGCCCTCGCTGCTGGACTGGTTCCCCACGATGAACGCCGGCACGGTGACCGGGCAGCTGCAGGCCGGGTGGAGCGTGACCGGCAACGGCCGCTACCTCGTCTTCGCCGGTGAGTTCCCGCGGGTCAACGGCGTGGAGCAGCAGGGCCTGGTCCGCTACGCCTTCGCGGCGGATGCGCCCAACGCCGTCGGCCCGACGCCGACCGGCTTCACCGCCGGCGCCGTGACGACCGCGCCGGGCACCGCCTCGATCAGCTTCCGGGCGACCCACGACCAGGACAACGAGTGGCTGACCTACCGGGTCTACCGCGACACCGAGTCCCCGGCGACCCTCGTCGCCGAGACCACTCGCGCCTCGACCTGGTGGAGCCGGCCGCTGGTGACGGTCACCGACCCGGCCGCCACGGAGACCTCCCGGTACCGCGTGGTCGCCACCGACCCGTTCGGCAACCGCGCGGTCACCCCGTGGGCGTCGATCGACCCGGCCGGCGTGCCCGCCACCCAGGGCTACCGGCAGACCGTGGCCGCCGACGGCGCCTACGAGCTGTGGCCGCTGGGGGAGACCCCGGAGCAGCTGGCCGCCAGCGGCAACCTCACCGCGGGCGCGAACGGGCTGGTGCCGCTGCTGGCCGGCGCGGGCGTGACCGCCGGCGTGCCGGGTGCGATCTCCGGTGACGCCGGCACCGCGTTCGGCCTCAGCGGTGAGCCGGGCGGCATGCTGGTCATCCCCACGCTGTTCCCGGCGCTGGACACGCTGAGCGTCGAGGCCTGGTTCCGGACCGACTCCGACGCCGGCGGCCTGATCGCCGGCTTCGGTGACTCCATGACCGGCCGGAGCACGGTGGTGGACCGGCTGACCTACCTGCAGCCCGACGGCCGCGCCGTCTTCGGGGTCAGCCCCGAGGCCGGGGTGCAGCGCACGGTCACCAGCGAGGAGTCCTACAACGACGGCGAGTGGCACCACGTCATCTCGTCGATGAGCCCCTCGGGCCTGTTCCTCTACGTCGACGGCGAGCTCGTGGGCTCGCGCACCGACACCCGCAACGGGCTGGACCGCACCAGCTACTTCCGCGTCGGCGGCGACACCACCTGGGGCAGCGGCAGCTACCTCGAGGGCGACGTCGACGAGGTGGCCTTCTACATCTCCGCGACCACGGCCGAGCGCGCCGCGCGCCACTTCGAGGTGGGCCACACCGGCGCCGAGCCCAACGCCGCGCCGCGGCCGGCCTTCACCACCGCGACCGCCGGGCTCGGCCTCGCCGTGGACGGCACGCTGTCGCGCGACCCCGACGGCACGGTGGCCTCCCACTCCTGGAACTGGGGCGACGGCACGCCGGCCGGCTCGGGCGCGCAGGCGACGCACACCTACGCCGCGGCCGGCACCTACACGGTGACCCTCACCGTCACCGACGACCACGGGCGCACCGCGACCGCGGTCCGCGAGGTGACCGTGAGCCCGGCCAACGCCGCGCCCACCGCCGCCTTCACCGCGGCCGCCGACGGCCTGGCCGTCGCCGTGGACGGGCGGACGTCGGCCGACGCCGACGGCACGGTGGCCTCCTACAGCTGGAACTGGGGCGACGGCACGCCCGCCGGCTCGGGCGCGCAGGCGACGCACACCTACGCCGCGGCCGGCACCTACACGGTGACCCTCACCGTCACCGACGACGACGGCGCGACCGCCACCGCGACGCAGCCGGTTCCCGTGACCACCGGGCCGGCGGTGCTCGCCGCCGACGCCTGGAACCGCACGGTCACCGGCGGCCTGGGCACCGCCGACACCGGCGGCGCCTGGACGCCGTCGGCGGGCGCCGCGCGGCTCTCGGTGGCCCCGGGCGCCGCCACGCTGGCGCTGCCCTCTGCCGGCAACAACACCGGCGCCTACCTGGGCGGGGTCAGCCGCAGCGACGTCGACCTCCGGACGTCGTTCACCCTGACCGCGGCCCCCGCCGGCGGCGGCACCTACGTCTACCTCTCCGGGCGCCGGGTGGGCTCCGACCTGGACTACCGGGTGCGGGTGCGCATCGCGGCCGACCGCTCGGTCGCGCTCGTGCTGTCGCGGATCAGCGGCGGCACGGAGGGCTACCCCGGCGGCGAGGTCGTCGTCCCGGGCCTGACCTGGACACCGGGCACCCCGCTGGAGGTGGGGGTGCAGGTCACCGGCACCGGTACCACCGAGATCAGGGCGTGGATCTGGGCGGCCGGGACGGCGCAGCCGGCCACGCCGCAGCTGTCGCGCACCGACACCACGGCGGCGCTGCAGGTGCCCGGCGCGGTGGGCCTGTCGGCCTACCGGACGTCGAGCAACACCACCGCCACCGCCGTCCGGTTCGGCGCGCTGACGGTGACCGGCCCCGGCGGCGGCGCGCCGCCGGTCAACCAGGCCCCGACCGCGGCGTTCGCCACCGCCGTGACCGGCCTGTCGGTCGCCGTCGACGGGCGGATCTCCACCGATCCCGACGGCACGGTGGCCGGGTACGCCTGGAACTGGGGCGACGGCACCGCCGCCGGGTCCGGCGCGCAGGCCACCCACACCTACGCGGCGGCCGGCACCTATCCGGTCACGCTGACCGTCACCGACGACGGCGGGGCGACCGCCACGCGCGTCGAGCAGGTCACCGTGGTGGCGACCACCCCGCCGCCGGCCGGCGTCCTCGCCTCCGACGCCTTCGGCCGCACGGTGGCCGGCGGGCTCGGGACGGCCGACGTGGGCGGCCCCTGGACCGCCTCGGCGGGCGCGGCCCGGCAGTCGGTCGCGCCGGGCACGGCCGCGCTGGCGGTCAACCCGGGTCAGAACACCGGCTCCTACCTGGGCGGGGTGTCCTCGACCGCCACCGACGTGCGCACCACCCTCACGGTGTCGCAGGTGCCCAGCGGCGGCTCCGGGGTGAGCGTCTACGTGCTCGGCCGCCGCGTGGCGGCGAGCCTGGACTACTCGGCCCGCCTGCAGGTCCGCGCCGACGGCACGGTGGTGCTCGCGCTCCTCCGCACCGGCGCCTCCGGCAGCGAGACGCTGCTGGGCACGACCGCGAACCTGGCCGGCACCTACACGCCGGGCACGCCGCTGCAGGTGCGCCTCCAGGTCTCCGGCACCGGCACGACCACGCTCGCGCTGACGGTGTGGACCGGCACCGGCCCGGAGCCGGCGACGCCCACGCTGACCCGCACCGACGCCACCGCGGCGCTGCAGGTGCCCGGCGCGGTCGGCCTGTCCACCTACCTGTCGGCCAGCGCGACCGGTCCGGTGACGGTCCGCGCCACCTCCTTCGTCGCCGCTCCGGTGGGGGCCGGCACCCCGGTGAACCAGCCGCCGACGGCGGCCTTCACCGCCACGCCCACCGGGCTCGCGGTGGCCGTCGACGGGCGCGCCTCGGCCGACCCCGACGGCACCGTGGCCGCGCACTCCTGGACCTGGGGCGACGGGACGGCGGCCGGCTCGGGTGCGCAGGCGACGCACACCTACGCGGCGGCCGGCACCTACGCGGTGACCCTGACGGTGACCGACGACCGCGGCCGCACCGCGTCGACCACGCAGCAGGTCACGGTGACCGCCCCGGGCGGGCAGCCGCAGCCGGCGGTGCTGGCGTCGGACGCCTTCGGCCGGTCGGTCACCGGCGGGCTGGGCACCGCCGACGTCGGCGGCGCCTGGACGGCGTCGGCCGGGGCGGCCCGGCAGTCGGTCGCACCCGGGACGGCGACCCTCACCGTGGGGCCGGGCAACAACACCGGCTCCTACCTCGGGGCGGTCGCCCAGCGGGACGTCGACGTGCGGGCGACGCTGTCGCTGTCGGCGGTGCCCACCAGCGGCTCGGGGGCGTTCGTGTACGTCGTCGGCCGCCGGGTCGACGCCGCCACCGACTACCGCGCGCGGCTGCTGGTCGTCCCCGGCGGCGGGGTGCAGGTGGCGCTGGTGCGGAACTCCGGCGGCACCGAGACGGTGCTCGGCTCGGCCACCCTGCCGGCGTTCACCTACACCGCGGGCACGCCCCTGGAGGTGCGGCTCCGGGTCACCGGCACCGGGCCGACCTCCCTCGCGGTCACCGTGTGGCGGGCCGGGACGGCGGAGCCGGCCACGCCCACGCTGACCCGCAGCGACAGCACCGCGGCCCTGCAGGTGCCGGGCGCCGTCGGCGTCGCCGCCTACCTCAGCGGCAGCGCCACCGGTCCGGTCGCCGTGCGGCTGACCGGGTTCACCGTCACCGCGGGCTGACCCCTGCGGGTGAGGGCAGGGCGGCGGACCTCCCGCGGGGTCCGCCGCCCGGGAGAGGATCGCTGCGCACGACGACACCCCTGCCCGCCGCACGCCCGGGTGCCGTCCGACCTGCTCGGCAGCACACGGAGGTCCGACGTATGACGGCGATCGCGCAGCCGCGCCCCGACGGGCCGCCGCGGGAGGGTCTGCGCGCGACGCTGCGCCGGCTGTCGGCCGCGCAGAAGGGCAACGCCGGCGCCCCGGCCTACTCCCGCTTCGTCAACCGCAAGCTCGGCCGGCTGTTCGCCGCGCTGGCCTACCACGCGGGGCTCACGCCCAACGCGGTGACCGCCATCAGCGCCGTCTTCACCGGGACGGGCATCGCGCTGCTGGCGCTGGTCGAGCCCTCGGTGCCGATGGGGCTGCTGGTCGCCGCCTGCCTGGTGCTCGGCTACGCCCTCGACGCCGCGGACGGGCAGCTCGCCCGGCTGCGCGGCGGCGGCTCCCCGGCCGGGGAATGGCTGGACCACATGGTCGACGCCGCCAAGGCCTCGAGCCTGCACCTGGGCGTGCTCATCGGCTTCTACCGCTTCGGGGACGTCGACCCGTGGGTGCTGCTGGTGCCCATCGGCTACTGCGTCGTCGACGCGGTCACCTACTTCGGCACGATGCTCAACGAGGCGCTGCGCGCCCAGCACGGCGTGACCACCCGCGCCGCCCGCACGGGGGAGAAGGTCGGCATCGGCCGCTCGCTGATGACCCTTCCCACCGACTACGGGCTGCTCGCCGTCGTCTTCGTGCTGTTCGGCGTGCCGTCGGTCTTCGTGCCCGTCTACGGCGTGCTGTTCCTCGCCGCGGCCGGCTTCCTGGCCCTGGCCTCGGTCAAGTGGTTCCGCGAGATGGGCCGGCTGCCCCGATGACGACGGCGGAGGCCCCGCCGCTCCTGGTGGTCCACCCCGGCGCCGAGCTCTACGGCGCCGACCGGATGCTGCTGGAGGCGGCCACCGCGCTGGCCACCCGGTACGACGTCACCGTCGCCCTGCCCGGGCCCGGGCCGCTGGTCGGCGAGCTCGAGGCCCGCGGGCTGCGCGTGCGGCTGTGCCCCATGCCGGTCCTGCGCAACTCCGCGCTGCGCCCGCGCGGGGCGCTCACCCTGCTCGCCGACGCGCTGCGCGGACTGGTGCCGGCGCTGCGGCTGCTGCGCCGGGCCGGGGCCGGGGGGGTGTACGTCAGCACGCTGACCCTGCCGTCGTGGCCGCTGCTGGCCCGGCTGGCCGGCCGCCGGGCGATCTGCCACGTGCACGAGGCCGAGCGGTCGGCGCCGATGCTGCTGCGCCGGGGCATGGCGCTGTGCCCGGCGCTGGCGCACCGGGTGATCGCGAACAGCCGGTTCACCCTCGACGTGCTCACCGAGGTGGCGCCGCGGCTGCGCCGGCGCAGCAGCGTCGTGCACAACACCGTCCGCGGACCGGGTGAGGTGCTGCCGCCGCGCGCGGAGCTCGACGGCCCGCTGCGGCTGCTCTACGTCGGGCGGCTGTCGCCCCGCAAGGGCCCGCAGGTCGCCGTCGGCACGCTGCGCGAGCTGCGGGAGCGCGGCATCGACGCGCGGCTCACCGTGGTCGGGTCGGTCTTCCCCGGCTACGAGTGGTTCGAGGAGGAGCTGCGCGCCGAGGTGGGCGCCGCCGGCCTCGACGACCGGGTGGAGTTCCTCGGCTTCCGGTCCGACGTCTGGCCGCACCTGGCCGCCGCGGACGTCGTCCTCGTGCCCTCGGTCGGTGACGAGTCGTTCGGCAACACCGCCGTCGAGGCCGTCCTCGCCGCCCGGCCGCTGGTGGTCAGCGCGCACAGCGGGCTGCGCGAGGCCGCCGAGGGGTACGCCGGCGCCCAGGCGGTCGACCCCGGCGACGTGCCCGCCTGGGCCGACGCCGTCGCCCGGGTGGCCGCCGAGTGGCCGCGGTTCCGCGCCGCGGCGACCGCCGACGCCGCGGCGGCCCGCCGGCGGTCGTCGCCGGAGCGGTACACCGCCGACCTGCTCGCCGCCGTGGCCGCCCTGGGCACGGTCCCGTCCGCCGTCGTCGTCCAGGAGGAGGCCGCGTGACCGCCACCGGCACCGGGGCCCCGGTGCGGCTGCCGCTGCCGCCGGTGCTGATGTACCACTCGATCAGCCCGTCGGAGGAGCCCGATCCGCACGCGCTGCGGGTGCACCCCGACCGGCTGGACCGGCACCTGCGGCTGCTCCGCCGGCTGGGCCTGCGCGGGGTGGGCCTGACCGAGCTGGTGCGCGCCCACGAGCGCGGTGAGGCCGCCGGCCTGGTGGGGCTGACCTTCGACGACGGCTACACCGACTTCCTCGACCACGCCGTCCCGGTGCTCGACCGGCACGGCATGACCGGCACCGTCTACGTGGTCGCCGGGCGCATGGGCGGGGCCAACGAGTGGGACACCGGGCCGCGGTTCCCGATCATGACCGCCGACCAGGTGCGCGAGGTGGCCGCCGCCGGGCTCGAGGTGGGCAGCCACACGATGACCCACTCTCGCCTGGCCGGGGCCGACCGGGCCGAGCTGGCCCGGGAGGTGGGGGACAGCCGGCGGGTGCTGGAGGACGTCCTGCAGGCCGAGGTGCCCGGCTTCTGCTACCCCTACGGCTCCTACGACGCCGCGGCCGCGGACGCCGTCCGGGCCGCCGGGTACGACAACGCCTGCGTCACCGGCGACTACCAGCCCGGTGACCGGGTGACCCTGCCGCGCTGCTACGTGAGCCCGCGCGACACCCGGGCGCACATCGTCGCCCGCCTGACCCGGCACGCCCTGCGGCTGCGGCGCGCCGTCGCGGCGGACGCGGCGGCGTCGGGCCGCTGAACCGGGGACCGGCCGTGACGTCGTGGGCGGGGCGCCTGCTCCGGCGCAAGGCGGTCGCCGCCGTGCTCGGCCAGGGCACCCAGGCGGTGGCCGGGCTGGCGCTGCAGGTGGCCGCCGCGCGGCTGCTCGGCGCGGGCGGGCTCGCCGTCTTCGCGCTGGTCTACGGCGCGCTGGTGCTGGTCACCGCGGTGTGCAGCGGGCTGGTGGGTGACTCCCTGACCGTGCTCGACCGCCGGGAGCGCGGCGTCCGCGCCGGCCTGCATGTGGCCACGGTCGGCGTCTCCGCCGTCGCGGGCCTGGTCGGGGCGCTGGCCGCGCTGGTCAGCGGCCTGGTGCCGGTGTGGGCCGGGCTGCTGCTGGCGCCGGCCTGCGCGGCCTTCGTCGTCGAGGACACGCTGCGCCGGCTGCTCATGGCCACCGGCCGCTACACCGCGCTGCCCGTGGTCGACCTGACCAGCCTGGCCGGTGCCATGGCCGCCCTCGGGGTCGCCGGCCTGACCGGGGGAGTGACGCTGTCCTCCTTCGTCGTCGCGCTGCTGACCGGGCAGGCGCTGGCCGCCGTGGTCGCGTGGTGGCTGGTGCCGGCCGGGGAGCGCCCGACCGGGCCGTGGCGGCGGCCGGACCTGCGCGCGGTCGCCGCGTTCGGCACCTGGCGGGCGGCCGCCCAGACCATCCGGCCGGCGTCGCTGACCCTGCTGCGGATCGTCGTGGTCGCCGCCGTCGGCGCCGCGGCGTACGGCCCGATGGAGGCCGCCCGCGTCTACACCGCCCCGATGCTGACGCTGGTCGCCGGGATCGGGTCGTTCCTGCTGCCGCACTTCGTCGGCCTGCGCGACCGGCCGATGGCCGCCAGCCTGCGAGTGGCCGACCGGGCGTCGCTGGGGCTCACCGGCGCGCTGCTGGTGATCGGTGCGGCCGGGGCCGCGCTGCTGCCGTGGCTCGGGCCGCTCCTGACCGGTGGCGACTACGACGTGCCGCTCGCGTCGGTGGTCGGGTGGGCCGTGTACGCCGTCGCCGGGGCCACCCTGCTGCCCTACGCCTCGCTGGCGTCGGTGCACGGCGGGCAGCGCCGGGTGCTGGCGATGCGCACCCTGGAGTTCGCCTCGCTGGGCGCGGTCGCCGCGCTCGTGCTGCTCGCGCCGGCCTGGGCGCCGTGGACGCCGCTGGCCCTCGCACTCGGGCCGCTGCTCGCCGCGCTCGCCGTCCGCCAGGCGGTGGTGCTGCCGATGGTGCGTGCGGACCGCCCCGACGACGACCCGCGACCTACCATCCCCCCGGCGCGGCCCCGCGCCGGGATCAGCTGAGAGGACCCGCGGTGCTGCTGCGTCCATCCCCGCGCCTGCTCCTGTGCACCCTCCTGCTGCTGGCCACCACGGTGGGCTGGCGGCGCGGCGCGTACTTCGACGGGTCGCTGGACCCGGTCGTGCTCGCCAAGGGCGTGCTCGGGGTGGCCGCGCTCGTGATGGCCTTCCTCACCGCCTCGGCCAGGGGCCGGCTGCGGGTCGGCACCGGCACGCTGTGGGCGCTGGCCGTGGTCTCCGCGGCGTCGCTGCTCGGGGCGCTGACCCACGACACGTTCCTCGCCAGCGGCGTGGTGACCGCCCGGGTGGTGATCGTCGCGCTGACGGTGGTCCTGCTGCTGCGGGTGTACTCGACCGGGCAGTTCGTCACCGCGCTGGCGCTGGTCAGCGGTGCGGTCGCCCTGGCGGCGGCCGGCACCGGCGTCTCGACGCTGTCCTCGGGCCGCCTCGCCGGCGGCATCCCGGAGCTGGACCCCAACGAGCTGGCCCTGCTGGCCTGCCTCGTGGTGCTGTACGCCGCCTGGCGGGTCGTGCTGGGCAACGCCCGGCTGTGGCTGGCCGGGCCGGCCGTCGCCGGGCTCGGCATCGTGTGGGCCACCGGCTCGCGGACGGCGCTGCTCATGCTCGTCGCCGCGCTGGCGGTGATGGCGCTGCACGTGCGGCGCGCGCCGGTCGGTCTCGTGGCCGGCGGACTCGCCCTCGGCGCCGTCGGCACGCTCGGCATCGCCACCACCGGCGCGCTGGCCGGGTTCCTGGAGCGCGACGGCACCGGCACCAGCACGCTGGACTCCCGGTTCATCGCGTGGGGCGCGGCCTCGGACTGGGCCGAGTCGGCCTGGCAGCTGGTGTTCGGCGGCGGGCTCTCGGTCAAGATCATCCCGGTCAAGGGCCAGTACTGGGACGAGCAGCCGCTGGACAGCAGCTGGGTCTCCCTGCTGGTGCAGACCGGGCTGCTGGGCATGGTGGTCGCCGCCGTGTGGGTGGTGTGGGCCTTCCGCGGCGCGCTGCTGGCGCCGCGGGAGCACCGGGCGCTGTTCCTCGGCCTGCTGGTGTTCCTGGTGGGGCGCAGCCTGCTGGAGAGCGGGCTGTTCGACGCGACGCCGTCCTTCGTGGCCTTCCTCGCGGTCTCGCTGCTCGCCGAGGGAGGCTCCCGCCGGCGGCTGGCCGAGGAGCTGGCGCCTCCGCCGGCCGCGCGGCGCACCGAGGCGGTTCCGCTGGCCGGCTGACGGCTGGACGTTCCCGCGGGAACGTCTTCCGGTCACGCGGCCGCTCCTCTCCCGGTCGTGGTTCCCCTGCCGGCGGCGAGGCGGCGGTCGAGGTCGCGGTTGCCGAGGAGGACGCCGACGACGTAGGCGAGGTCCATGGGCTCGCCGTTGACGTGCATGGCGTCGGGGAGGTCGGGCTCGGAGTCGGGGAAGAGCAGCCGGGTGATCGAGGCGCTGGGCGCCGGTCGTCCACCTGACGGCCCGGTCGCCGGTCGGGCGGTCGCGTGGGCCGGCGTCTGCGGGGTCGGATCGGCATCGGCGGGGCGCCGGCCGCGGGCCTGGTCGATGGGATGGACCCCGGCGAACGCCTCGTCCGTTCCTGCGGGGGCGCCGATGCCGGTGGTGAAGGCGGCGTCGGCCGCGCCCCAGACCCGTCGGCCGTCGGGGGTGGTGGCGATCAGCCGGCCGTCGCGGCGGGTGAGGACCAGGTCCTGGTCGTGGGCCAGGCCGTGGTCGGTGTCGCACAGGAGCACCAGGTTGTCGAGGTCGGTGCGGCCGCCGAACAGCCAGTGCCGCAGGTGATGGGCGTGCAGCCGCTCCACCCGCCGCTCGTGGCAGCCGGGCCGGGCGCAGCCGCCGTCGCGGGCGAACAGCGCCCGGCGCTGGGCTCGGGAGGCGAACCGGCGGGCCCGGCCCAGCGCCAGGGGCTCCCGGCCGCGTTCGACCATCGACACCACGGTGGCCTCGCACAGCATCCTTCGCACGGTGGCCGGCCGCAGCGCCGGCCCGCCCTCCAGGTACGCCCGCCCGGCGGCGGCATCGTCGGCCAGCACCGCGGCGTCGACGTGGACGACGACCTCCCGGCGCGGCGGATCCCCGGCCTGTCGATCGGCGGCCGCGGCCGCCGAGGCGAGGCGGGCCACCGCCGCACACCGCCGCGCGGTGGCCCGCTCCCGCGCGTCGACCAGGCCGGCCTCGTCATCGGAGGTGGCGCGGTCCGGAGCGGGGGCGTCGGAGGCGGTGCGGCCGGCGGCGCGCTGGGCCGCGGCCCGCTCGCGGCGGGCGTCGCGCTCGACCAGGGACTCCACTCCGGCCAGGAACGCCGCGCCCTCCTCGGCGTCCAGGCACATCCGCACGTGCAGCATGCCGTCGTCGTCCCACCAGGAGTCGAACCGGCGCTCGAGCGCGACCCTCCGCGCCTCCGACTCCCCGGACGACTCCTCCTGCTCCCGCCTGTTCCGCTCCCGTCGTTCCTGCTCGTCGGTCCGATCCGAGCGCCGCCACTGCCGGACCACCCGCTCGACCTGGGCGGCGCTGGCCTCGTGCGCCAACTGCAGCAGCTCGCCCTCCGTGGCGGGGTCGGCGACCCGGGTCAGTGCTCGCACCTTGGAGAAGCTCAGCCGCCCGCCGGCGAACGCCGCCCGGGTCTGCGGCAGCACCGTGAGCGCGCGGGCCACCCGCACGTGCTCCCGCGCCGATCCCGGGGACAGCCCGCACTGCCAGGACAGCCAGTGCGCGCACGAGCGCACCCCGATCGCGCCCCAGCCCTCCCGCCGGTCGAACTCGGCCACCAGCGCCAGCCACGCCGCTGTCGCCGCCGCCATCCGTACCGCTCCGGACGCGATGCGGCGGCCCAGTTCCTCCAGCGACAACTCCGCAGCCACCGGTGACCTCCCGACCGTCTGATCGAATATGTGTTCGAATGATGTCGGGAGGGGGTGACAGTTCTGCGGGCAGGCGTCCCGCGGGAACGAGGAGCCCGGCGTTCCCGCGGGAACGCTCGGACCCCACAGACGACGGGCCGGCCGGGACGAGGTGTCCCGGCCGGCCCGTCGTGGGTCGGTGCCGCCGGCCGATCAGTTCTTGGACGCGGAACCCTTGGTCTTGGGCCGGGCGCCGTTGGCGGACCTCGCCTTCGTGACGCTGGTGGTGACGGCCGCGCGCGAGCTGCCCTGGGCGGGCACCGAGCGGGCGCCGTTGGCCGCCGGGCGGCGTTCGGCGGCCGGGGCCGCCGGTGCCGCGGCTGGAGTAGCCGGTGCGGCCGGAGCAGCGGCCGGAGCGGCCGGAGCAGCCGGAGCAGCCGGCGCCGGGGTGCGCGGCGGGGGAGCCGCGGCCCCCCGCGGCTCGGTGGCGGCGCGCGGCAGCCGGCGGCGCCGGCGCGGCACCAGGGCCAGGGCCAGCGGGGTGATCCCGGCCGTCTGCAGGATGCCCCGCATCTCGCGGACCTCCTGCTGCTCGACCAGCCCGCTGGCGACCACGAGGACGACGCCGTCGTACCGCTCGGCCACGTGCTTCCAGACCCGCAGCGGGGCCAGCGGATCGGCGACCTCGAGGCGCACCCGCGGACCGTCGTCGCCGATCGCGCCGGCCACGAACTCCGGGCCGGTCACCGTGGCGTCCAGGCCGCGGCCGCGCAGCGCGCGGGCGACCTGCTCGGCGAAGGTGCGGGTGGCCCGCTTCTCCGACGGCGACGGCGACAGCAGGACCACGCGCACCGGGCGCTCCTCGGCGCGCAGCTCCAGCCGGCGGGCCAGGGAGATGGCCGGCCGACCGGTCAGCGCGCTGCGCCGGGCCCGGCCGCCCGGCTGGGCGAGCACCTCGACCTCTCCCTCGCCCCAGGCGCGGCGCAGCTCGTCCTCGGTGTGCACCGTGGAGTCCATGCGGCTGCGCAGGACGGCCGCGGCCAGGCCGAGGAACAGGCCGGCCACGACGCCGAGGGCCAGCACGTACAGCGCGACGGGGGAGGAGGGGCTGTCCGGGGCGATCGCCGGGTCGGAGACCCGCAGGGTCACCGGCTGGTCGCCGCCCTCCGGCGTCTCCAGGTCCTCGACCACGTCGGTGAGCCGCTCGGCCACGGCGTTGGCGACGGCGGCCGCGCGGTCCGGGTCCGGCCCGCTCGCGGTCACGATCACCTGCGAGGTGTCGGCCGGGTTCGACGCGGACACCTCCGAGCGCAGCTGGTCCAGCGACTCGTCGAGGTTGAGGTCGGCGAGCACCGGGGCGAGCACGGCCTCGCTGGTGGCCAGGTCGGGGTAGCTCTTCACCCGCTGCTGCACGAACGTCGCGCTGCTCGGGATGGACGGCGAGACGGTGACGAACACCCGCGCCGAGGCCTCGTAGGTCTTGGGCATCTGGGTCAGCGCGAGGGCGGCGACCACCGCGCCCAGCACGGTGGTGCCCACCCAGACCAGCCAGTGCCGCCGCAGCGCGGCCAGGTAGTCCCTGAGTTCCATGTACGTCGCTCCCTGCCCGTGCACCGGCACGCCTCGGGAGCGGTTCGCACGGGGCGAGCGCCCCCGTCGAACGTGGCCCCTGACCGCGGGAGACTAACCCGCTGGAAAGCCCGTCCGGCCTGCTCGCGGGGCCCTCTCACCCGAGGGGAGGAGCCTCCGTGGCGCACGCCACCCCCGCCGAGGCCGCCGCGTCCCCCATCGGGTGAAGCCGACGCCGGAAATCACCGTCCGTCACCGTTCTCGGCTAGTTTTCTCGGCGTTGTCGCTGCTGAGCGCCATGGAAGTCGCCCGGCGTCACGCACTGTGATCAGACGGGTGCTCCTCGTCGGGAGAAGCGCCGGCTGACGGACGATCGGGGGATCGCATGACGGTGATCGGGTACGCGCCCGGTGCGTACGACCTGTTCCACATCGGGCACCTGAACATCCTCAAGCACGCGGCCGAGCACTGCGACCGGCTCGTCGCCGGCGTCGTCTCCGACGAGATGCTGCTGCTCACCAAGGGACGCCTCCCGGTCATCCCGCTCGCCGAGCGCATGGAGATCGTGCGCAACCTGCGCTTCGTCGACGACGTGCACGCCGAGGTCGTCCCCGACAAGATCGACACCTGGCGCGAGGTCCGCTTCGACGTCATCTTCAAGGGCGACGACTGGCGCGGGACCCCGAAGGGCGTGAAGTTGGAGCGCGACTTCGCCGAGGTCGGCGTCGAGGTGCGCTACTTCCCCTACACGATGCACACCTCCAGCACGGTCCTGCGCCGGGCGCTGGCCGCCATCGAGGCCGGCGAGCCCGGCGTCCGCGCGGGGGCCGCGCTCAGCTCGTAGGAGCAGCCCCCGGGGACGGCGGTTAACCTGGGAAGTCGGCCCCCTGCCGCACTCGGCGGCAGCGTCGCGGGCCGGAGAACCCCAGGAGTGTGGCTGTCCCGTGACGCTGCGCGGCGTGCTCGACGTCGTCCTCACCGACCCCGCCGTGGCCACGGTCGTGGCCGCCGCCGGCCAGGCCGAGCTGACGGTCACCGCCCCGCCGCCGGTGCAGCCGCTGGTGGCCGCGGCCCTCGCCGCACCGGCGCCCGGTGCGGGCGTGCCCGTCCTCGTCGTGACCGCCGGCGAGCGGGACGCCGACGCCGTCGCCGACGTCCTCCGCTGCTTCGTGCCCGGCCGCCGGGTCGAGGTCTTCCCCGCCTGGGAGACGCTGCCGCACGAGCGGCTCTCCCCGCGGGCGGACACCGTCGGCCGCCGGCTGGCGGTGCTGCGCGACCTGACCCACCCCGGCGAGCACGGCGGCGCCGTCGACGTGCTCGTCGCCCCGGTACGCAGCGTGCTGCAGCCGCTGGCCCCCGGGCTCGGCGACCTCGTGCCGGTCGAGCTGCGCCCCGGCCAGACCGCCGAGCTCGACGACGTCGCCCGTGCCCTCGCCGACGCCGCCTACACCCGCGTGGAGCTGGTCGAGAAGCGCGGCGAGTTCGCCGTCCGCGGCGGCCTGCTCGACGTCTTCCCGCCCACCGAGCCGCACCCGGTCCGGGTGGAGTTCTGGGGCGACGAGGTCGACGAGCTGCGCTACTTCTCCGCCGCCGACCAGCGCTCGCTCGACGAGCGGCCCGAGCGCCTGTGGGCCCCGCCCTGCCGCGAGCTGCTGCTGACCGACGACGTCCGCGCCCGCGCCGCGGAGCTCGCCCATCGGCACCCGGAGCTGCTGGAGATCCTCGGCAAGCTCGCCGAGGGCATCGCCGTCGAGGGCATGGAGTCCCTGACCCCGGCGCTGCTCGGCGACCGGCCGATGCAGCTGCTCACCGACCTGGTGCCCCGCGGCACCCACGTGCTGGTCTGCGACCCCGAGCGGGTGCGCAGCCGCGCCGCGGACCTCGTGCGCACCGCCGAGGAGTTCCTCGCAGCGTCGTGGGCGACCGCCGCGGAGGCCGGGCAGGCGCCGATCGACCTCGGGGCGTCGTCCTTCCGCGACCTGGAGGACGTCGAGAGCGCCGCCCGCGGCCGCGGCCTGCCGTGGTGGACCGCCGGGGCCTTCACCATCCAGCCGGACGACGACGCCACCCACGTCACCCTCGACGCGACGACCGTCGACCGGTTCTCCGGCGACGTCGGCCGCGCCGTCGACCAGGTGCGCACCTGGACGCGGGACGGCTGGGCGGTCGTGGTCACCTTCGCCGGCCCCGGCCCGGCGCAGCGTGCCGCCGACCAGCTGGCCGAGGCCGAGCTCGGCGCCCGCCTGGTGCCCGACCTCGCCGCCGCCCCCGAGCCGCGGCTGGCGCACATCACCCAGGGCAACCTGGAGTCCGGCTTCGCCTTCCCCGGCGTGGGCCTGGCGCTGCTCACCGAGCACGACCTCACCGGCTCGCGCGGCACGACGATGCGCGACGCGGTCAAGATGCCGGCCCGCCGGCGCAACGCCGTCGACCTGGTGCAGCTGCAGCCCGGCGACCTGGTGGTGCACGAGCACCACGGCATCGGCCGCTACATCGAGATGGTCAGCCGCACCGTCAACGGCGGGCAGCGCGACTACCTGATCGTCGAGTACGCGCCGTCCAAGCGGAACCAGCCGCCGGACCGGCTGTTCGTGCCCACCGACGCCCTCGACCAGCTCACCCGCTACGTCGGCGGGGAGGCCCCGGCGCTGTCCAAGCTCGGCGGCGCCGACTGGCAGAAGACCAAGGGCCAGGCGCGCAAGGCGGTCAAGCAGATCGCCGCCGAGCTGATCCGGCTGTACTCCGCGCGGATGGCCACCCAGGGCCACACCTTCGGCCCGGACACCGTCTGGCAGCGCGAGCTCGAGGACGCCTTCCCGTTCCAGGAGACGCCCGACCAGCTGGCCGCGATCGACGAGGTCAAGGCCGACATGATGAAGCCGGTGCCGATGGACCGGATCATCTGCGGCGACGTCGGCTACGGGAAGACCGAGATCGCCGTCCGCGCGGCGTTCAAGGCGGTGCAGGACGGCAAGCAGGTCGCCGTCCTCGTGCCGACGACGCTGCTGGCCAACCAGCACTTCAAGACCTTCTCCGAGCGGTTCGCCCAGTTCCCGGTCACCGTCAAGGTGCTCTCCCGCTTCCAGTCCGACGCCGAGAGCGCGGAGACGCTGCGCGCGCTGGCCGCCGGCGAGGTCGACGTGCTGGTGGGCACGCACCGGCTGCTGCAGCCGACCACCCGGTTCAAGGACCTCGGGCTGGTCATCGTCGACGAGGAGCAGCGCTTCGGCGTCGAGCACAAGGAGTACCTGAAGACGATGCGGACGGCGGTCGACGTCCTGTCGATGTCGGCCACCCCGATCCCGCGCACCCTGGAGATGAGCCTCACCGGCATCCGCGAGATGTCGACGATCCTCACCCCGCCCGAGGAGCGGCACCCGGTGCTGACCTACGTCGGTGCCTGGGAGGACAAGCAGATGGCCGCGGCGATCCGCCGCGAGCTGCTGCGCGACGGGCAGGTGTTCGTCATCCACAACCGGGTGCAGTCGATCGACAAGGCCGCGGCCAAGATCCGCCACCTGGTGCCCGAGGCCCGCGTCGCGGTGGGCCACGGCCAGATGAAGGAGCACGAGCTCGAGCGGATCATGGTCGGCTTCTGGGAGAAGGAGTACGACGTCCTGGTCGCCACCACGATCATCGAGTCGGGCCTGGACATCCCCAACGCCAACACCCTGATCGTCGACCGGGCCGACACCTTCGGCCTCTCCCAGCTGCACCAGATCCGCGGCCGCGTCGGCCGTGGCCGCGAGCGGGCCTACGCCTACTTCACCTACGACCCCACCCGGCCGCTCACCGAGACCTCGGTCGACCGGCTGACCACCATCGCGCACAACACCGACCTCGGCGCCGGCATGGCCGTGGCGATGAAGGACCTCGAGATCCGCGGCTCGGGCAACCTGCTCGGCGGGGAGCAGTCCGGGCACATCGCCGGCGTCGGCTTCGACCTCTACGTGCGGCTGGTCGGCGAGGCGGTCGCCGACTACCGCGCCCAGGTCACCGGCGAGGAGGTGCCGGCCGAGCCGGTCGAGGTGCGGGTCGACCTGCCGGTCGACGCGCACCTGCCGCACGACTACGTGCCGGGGGAGCGGCTGCGGATGGAGGCCTACCGCAAGGTCGCCTCGGTGCAGGACGACGACCAGGCGCAGGCGGTGCTCGACGAGCTGACCGACCGCTACGGCGCCCCGCCGGCACCGGTGCTCAACCTGCTCGCCGTCGCCCGGTTCCGCTCGGCGGTGCGCAAGCTGGGCATCACCGAGGTCTCGCTGCAGGGCCGGGTGATCCGGATCAGCCCGGTGCCGCTGCGCGAGTCCCAGCAGATGCGGCTGGCCCGGCTGGCCGACGGCGCCACCTACAAGGCCGCCGCCGAGACGATCTCGCTCAAGGTGCCGGTGGGCCCGGACCGCCGGACGCCGCTGCGCGACGTGGCGCTGCTGGAGAACCTGCACTCGGTGCTGAAGGCCGTGCTGGAGCAGCCCGTCGCCGCGGCGTCGTGATCGGAGTGGGAGGGCGCGGGAAACGCGTCCCTCCCACTCCACCTGCGGCGGCCGTCACACCCGGTGTGGGAGTCTCCCGCTCGTGCGCACGCGTCGACCGACCGCTCCGCTCGTCCTCGGGCTCCTCGCCGCCGCGGCCCTGACCGGCTGCCGCACCGAACCCAGCGTGGCCGCCTACGTCGGCGACGAGCAGATCACCGTCGCCGAGCTGGAGGCCGCCGTCCAGGCACACCGGGACACCGAGGGGGTCACCGCCGGCGAGGGCGCCGACTACACCCGGCAGGTGCTCACCGGCCTGGTCCGTGCCGAGGTCTACACCGCCGCCGCAGAGCAGTGGGGGGTCAGCGTCGACACCGGCGAGCTGGCCGGCCTGCTGCCCGGTCTCATCGAGGGCCAGGACCCCGACGCCTTCCTCGAGCAGCGGGCGGCCCAGGGCTTCACCCGGGACGACGTGCTCGAGCAGGTCCGCCAGCTCCGGATCCTCCAGGAGATCGCCGAGGCCGAGGGGCTGGCCCCCGAGCCCACCGAGGAGGAACTGCAGAGCCGGTACGACGCCGCCCGCGGCCAGCTGCCGGCCGAGGTCGAGCTCGGCTACGTCCTCACGCCGGACCAGGCCGTCGCCGACCAGGTGCGCGCCGACCTCACCGCCGACCCGGCCGCCTACCCGGCCGTCGCCGCGCAGTTCGTCAGCGAGGTGACCCTGGCCGAGATCGAGCTCGTCGCGCGCGAGGACGTCCCGCCGCCGCTGGCCGACCAGGTCGCCGCCTCGCCGGCCGGCACGGTGTTCACCACGCAGGTCGAGGGCATCCCCGGGGTGTTCGTGGTCGTCGTCGGCGACACGGTGGTGCCCTCCTTCGAGGAGGTGCGGCCGCTGATCGAGTCGGCGGTGCTCTCCGAGGCGGTCACCGCGGCGCAGCCGGTCGTCCAGGAGTTCGAGGACGGCCTGGACATCACCGTCAACCCCCGCTTCGGCACGCTGGACGAGGAGGGCGGCGTCGTCGCCGGCGAGGGCGGCGTCGTGCAGATCCTCGGCACCGACCCGTCCGGCGCCCGCGCGGCAGACTGACCGGGTGCCCGTCGCGCTCGCCGTCCCCGTCAGCCCCCGCCTCCCCGGCCTGCTCGGCCCCGACGCCTGGCGCGCGCTGAGCGGCGACCGCCCGGTGGTGGCCCTGCCCGGGGCCGCCGGCACGGCCGCGGCGCTGCGCGCCGCCGGCGCCGCCGTCGGCGACGTCCCCGACGCGGCGGCGGCGCTGGCCCGCCCCGACGACGTCGTCTGCCTGGCCGCCCCGGACGAGCTGGCCGGCCTCGGGGGAGCCCCCGCGCTGCCCGGCCCGCCCGAGCCGCCCGGCGCCCGCCTGCTCGACGTCGTCGCGGTCATGGACCGGCTGCGCTCGCCGGGCGGCTGCCCCTGGGACGCCGAGCAGACGCACTCCTCGCTGCGCGGCTACCTGCTCGAGGAGGCGCACGAGGCCTACGACGCGATCGTCGACGACGACCCGGCGGCCATGCGCGAGGAGCTCGGCGACGTGCTGCTGCAGGTGATCTTCCACGCGCGGGTGGCCGCCGAGGCCGGCGCCGACCGCCGGTTCGACGTGGACGACGTCGCCGGCGAGCTGGTCGACAAGCTGGTCCGCCGGCACCCGCACGTCTTCGGCGACGCCGGGCCGCGCGACGTGGCCGGCGTCGAGGCCGGCTGGGAGGAGATCAAGAAGGCGGAGAAGCAGCGCCGCTCGCCGACCGAGGGCGTCTCCCGTTCCCAGCCCGCCGCCGCCTGGGGTGCCGCGCTGGTACGCCGGGCCGGGCGGGCCGGGCTGTCCACCCCGGAGCCGGCCGAGCTGGCCGTGACCAGCCCCGAGGCCCTGGGGGAGCAGCTGCTCGCCGTCGTCGCCGCGGCGACCGCGCGGGGGTGGGACGTCGAGGACGCGCTGCGGGAGGCGGTCCGCCGCTACGCCGGGGAGCTGGACGCCGAGGCGCACGCGGCGGGGTGACCGAACCGACGCCCTCCGGGATGACGACCCGGGGGGCCCGCCCCTAGCGTGGGGAGAGCCCCGCCGATCGGCCGGGGCCGCGGAGCGCATCGTCGCGCCCGCCGCCCGCGACGTGCGCGGGCGACCTCCCCGCGCAGGCCGGAGCCGCCGCGTGCCCGCCTGCGCCCGACGCCCGAAGGAGCTGCCCACCCCGTGCGCTGGTCTTCCCCACCGTCCGCCGCCGACTCGCTGTCCACCGTCCTGCCCTCCTCGACCTGGGCGCTGCTGCTCGTGCTCGTGGGGGTGGTCGCCGCCGCCTGGCTGGCCGCCGCCGGCCTCGGCGCGCTGCTGGGCCGGCTCGGGGCCCGCAACGCCGTGGTCGCCGACCTCGCCCGCCGCGGCCGGCGGCCGTTCCGGCTGCTCGTGGTGCTCGTCGCGCTCACGGCGGTGCTCGACGGGGCCTCCTCGCTGGGGTCGTGGCGCGAGCCGGTGGTGCGCGGGCTGGGCCTGGCGCTGATCGGCGCGGTCGCCTGGCTGGTCGCGGTCGCGGTGTACGTCGTGGGCGACGTCGTCCTGAGCCGGTACGACGTGGACGTCGTCGACAACCGGCACGCCCGCCGGGTGCGCACCCAGGTGTCGCTGCTGCGCCGGCTGACCGTCGTCGTCATCGCGGTGCTGGCCGCCGCGGCGATGCTGCTCACCTTCCCGGCCGCCCGCGCCGCCGGCGCGAGCATCCTCGCCAGCGCCGGTGTCATCTCGATCGTCGCCGGCCTGGCCGCGCAGACGTCGCTGGCCAACGTGTTCGCCGGCCTGCAGCTGGCCTTCACCGACGCGATCCGCGTCGACGACGTCGTGGTCGTCGAGGGGGAGTGGGGCCGGATCGAGGAGATCACGCTGACCTACGTCGTCGTCCACCTCTGGGACGACCGGCGCATGGTGCTGCCCTCCACCTGGTTCACCACCACGCCGTTCCAGAACTGGACCCGCAAGGAGTCCGCCGTCCTCGGGGCCGTCGAGCTCGACGTCGACTGGACCACCCCCTTCGACCGGATGCGCGGCGAGCTGGACCGGCTGCTGGCCGCCTCCGAGCTGTGGGACCGCCGCGTCGGGGTGCTGCAGGTGACCGATGCGGTCGGCACGCTGGTGCGGGTGCGCGTGCTGGTCAGCGCCAAGGACGGGCCGACGCTGTTCGACCTGCGCTGCCAGGTCCGCGAGGGGCTGGTCGTCTGGCTGCAGCGCGAGCACGAGCACGCCCTGCCCCGGGTGCGCCACGAGGGCCGGCCGTCGACCCCGCCGCCGCTCGGCGACCGCGACGTGCCGCCGCCGGCCGCGAACGCCGGGCTGTTCACCGGCAGCAGCGAGGGCCGGGAGCGGTCGCGCGCGTTCACCGGACCGACCGAGGCCGAGGCCGCCGACCGGCAGCCGGAGCCCGCCCGCGCGGGCTGACGGGCGAGGCTGGCGGACCCGCGCGCGGCGGCTGGTTAGGCTGCCCCCGTGGCCAGCATCGACGCCGTCGGCGCGCGGGAGATCCTCGACTCGCGCGGAAACCCCACCGTGGAGGTCGAGGTCGCCCTCGACGACGGGACGATCGCCCGCGCGGCCGTCCCGAGCGGCGCCTCCACCGGCGCCTTCGAGGCGGTGGAGCTGCGCGACGGTGGTGAGCGCTACGGCGGCAAGGGCGTGACCAAGGCCGTCGACGGCGTCCTCGACGTCATCGGCCCCGAGCTGGTCGGCTACGAGGCCAGCGAGCAGCGGCTGATCGACCAGCGGCTGATCGACCTGGACGGCACGCCGGACAAGTCCCGGCTCGGCGCGAACGCGATCCTGGGCGTGAGCCTCGCGGTGGCCAAGGCCGCCGCGGAGTCCACCGGGCTGCAGCTGTTCCGCTACGTCGGCGGCCCCTCGGCGCACGTGCTGCCGGTGCCGATGATGAACATCCTCAACGGCGGCGCCCACGCCGACAGCAACGTCGACGTGCAGGAGTTCATGATCGCCCCGATCGGCGCGGCGACCTTCGCCGAGGCGCTGGCGATGGGCACCGAGACCTACCACGCGCTCAAGGCGGTGCTGAAGGGCCGCGGCCTGTCCACCGGGCTGGGCGACGAGGGCGGCTTCGCCCCCGACCTGCCGAGCAACCGCGACGCCCTCGACCTCATTGCCGAGGCCGTGGACAAGGCCGGCTACGCGCTGGGCACCGACATCGCGCTGGCGCTGGACGTCGCCGCGACGGAGTTCCACGCCGAGGGCGGCTACGACTTCGAGGGCCAGACCCGGTCGGCGGAGTACCTCACCGACTACTACCGCGAGCTGGTCGACGCCTATCCGATCGTCTCCATCGAGGACCCGCTGTCGGAGGAGGACTGGGACGGCTGGATCGCCCTCACCCAGGCCCTCGGCAACCGGGTGCAGCTGGTCGGCGACGACCTGTTCGTCACCAACCCGACCCGGCTGGCCGACGGCATCGACCGCGGCGCGGCCAACGCGCTGCTGGTGAAGGTCAACCAGATCGGCACGCTGACCGAGACCCTCGACGCGGTCAACCTGGCCCACCGCAACGGCTACCGCTGCATGATGAGCCACCGCTCGGGCGAGACCGAGGACACCACGATCGCCGACCTCGCCGTCGCCACCGACTGCGGGCAGATCAAGACCGGGGCCCCGGCGCGCAGCGAGCGGGTGGCGAAGTACAACCAGCTCCTGCGCATCGAGGAGGAGCTGGACGACGCCGCGCGCTACGCCGGTGCCGCCGCCTTCCCGCGCCTGGGCACCTCCGCCTGAGCCCCGTGACCGGTCCGCGCGGCCGCCGGGGGAGCCGGCGCGCGTCCACGGGGCGACCGCTGTCGCACGCCGCCTCCCGGCCGGTCCCGGCCGGGCGGACGGCGGCGGCCAGCCGTCCCGAGCAGCGCCGTCCCGGGCGCCGGACCGCGCGCGGCAGCACGGCGGCCGCGGCGGCACCCCGCCGTCCGCTGTTCACCGGGCGCGCGGTGCTGCTCGGCGGCCTGGTGCTGCTGCTCGCCCTCACGCTGGCCGGCCCGGTCCGGCAGTACCTGGCCGGCCGGGCGGAGCTCGCCCGGCTGGTCGCCGAGGGCACCGAGCTGGACGCCGAGCTCGCCGCCCGGCAGGCCGAGCTGGAGGCGCAGGCCGATCCGGCCTACGTCGGCCGGCAGGCCCGCGAGCGGCTCCTGCTCGTGCAGCCCGGTGACCGGGTCGTGGTGGTCGTCGACGCCGAGGACGCCGAGGGCGACGCCGGCACCGTGTCCGACGCCGCCGAGCCCGCCGACCAGCCCTGGTACGAGGCGCTGATGGGCTCGCTGGCCACCGCCGACGACCTGCAGCCGGCCGACGGGGACGGGCCGACCGGATGAGCGAGCCGGTGACCCCGGAGGAGCGGGAGATCGTCGCCCGCCAGCTCGGCCGCCCCCCGCGGGCGCTGACCGGGGTGGCGCACCGCTGCCCGTGCGGGCAGCCCGACGTGGTGGAGACCTCGCCGCGGCTGGAGGACGGCACCCCCTTCCCGACGCTGTACTACCTGACCTGCCCGCGTGCCGCGGCCGCCGCCAGCCGGCTCGAGTCCGCCGGCCGGATGCGCGAGTGGCAGGAGGAGCTCGGCACCGACCCGGAGCTGGCGGCGCGGTACCGGGCCGCGCACGAGTCCTACCTCGCCGCCCGGGACGCCAAGGACGTGCTGCCCACCCGCACCACCGCCGGCGGCATGCCCGACCGGGTCAAGTGCCTGCACGCGCTGGCCGGGCACGCGCTGGCCGTGGGCCCGGGCGTGAACCCGATCGGGGACCGCGCGGTGGCCGAGATGGGGGAGTGGTGGGCCTCCGGGCCCTGCGCCCGGGAGGAGACCGCGTGACCCGCGTCGCCGCGATCGACTGCGGCACCAACTCCATCCGCCTGCTGGTCGCCGACGTGCCGCCCGAGGGCGCGCACACCGACCTGCTGCGCCGCATGGAGGTCGTCCGGCTCGGCGAGGGCGTCGACGCCACCGGCCGGCTGTCCGACGCCGCGATCGAGCGGACCCGGCGGGTGCTGGCGGAGTACGCCGCGCAGGCCCGCGAGCTGGGTGCCACCGCGGTGCGGATGGTCGCCACCAGCGCCAGCCGGGACGCCGCCAACCGCGCCGACTTCGAGGCGATGGTGCAGGCGACGCTGGGCCGGCTGCCCGACGTCGTCCCCGGCGACGAGGAGGCGCACCTGTCCTTCGTCGGCGCCACCGCCTCCCTGGACGCCGCGGTCGCCGCGCACGGGCAGCCCCCGCCGCGCCCGCCCTACCTGGTCGTGGACATCGGGGGTGGGTCGACCGAGTTCGTGCTCGGGGACGCCGACGGCGTGCACGCGGCGCGCTCGGTCGACGTCGGCTGCGTCCGGCTGACCGAGCGGCACCTGCACGGCGACCCGCCGACGGCCGACGAGATCCAGCGCAGCGAGGCCGACATCCGCGCCGCGCTGGCCCAGGTGCTCGAGGTGGTGCCGGCCGGGGAGGCGGCCACCCTGGTCGGCCTGGCCGGCTCGGTGACCACGGTCGCGGCGCTCGCGCTCGGCCTGCCGGAGTACGACGACGCGGCGATCCACGGCTCGCGGATCCCGGTGTCCGCCGTCCGCTCGGTCTGCGCCGGCCTGCTCACCGCCAGCCGGGCGCGCCGGGCGGCCCTCCCGGTCATGCACCCCGGCCGGGTCGACGTCATCGGCGCCGGCGCCCTGGTGCTGCGGGTCGTCATGGACGCCCTCGCGATCGACGACGTGGTGGTCAGCGAGCACGACATCCTCGACGGCATCGCGATCACCCTCGCCCGGGCGTAGCGGGGTCCGGTGCCACTGGACGCCGGGGGCTTCCCGGTGACGCGCACACCCGCCGGGGTGGCCCGCTCGGCGCGCGCCACCCGCGAGCTCGCCGTCCTCGACGCCCGGATCAGCGGCTGCTACGCCTGCCCGCGGCTGGTCGCCTGGCGCGAGGAGGTGGCCCGGGTCAAGCGGGCCTCGTTCCGCGACCAGGAGTACTGGGGCCGTCCGGTGCCGGGGCTCGGGCCGGCCGACGCGCGGATCGCCGTCGTCGGGCTGGCGCCGGCCGCGCACGGCGGCAACCGGACCGGGCGGGTCTTCACCGGGGACCGCAGCGGCGACTGGATCTTCGCCGCCCTGTGGCGGGCGGGCCTGGCCAACCAGCCGACCTCCACGCACATCGGCGACGGCCTGGAGCTCACCGGCGTGCGGGTGGCCGCCGCCGTCCGCTGCGCGCCGCCGGCCAACGCGCCCACCCCGGAGGAGCGCGACACCTGCTCCCCGTGGCTGGCGCGGGAGCTGGCGCTGCTGCCGCGGCTGCGCGTGGTCGTGGTGCTCGGCGGCTTCGGGTGGACGGCGCTGTGGCCGGTGCTGGCCGAGGCGGGGTACCGGCTGCCGCGCCCGCGGCCGGCGTTCGGCCACGGCGTCGAGGTTCCGCTCGAGGGGCCGCGCGGGCCGCTGACCCTGCTGGGCAGCTACCACGTCAGCCAGCAGAACACCTTCACCGGCAAGCTCACCGAGCCGATGCTCGACGCCGTCCTCGGCCGGGCGACGGAGCTCGCCGCCGCCGGCGACTGAACCGGGTCGCTGCCGCCGGGCCCCGCGGGCACTACCGTGCGACCGGCGCCCCCGTAGCCCAACCGGCAGAGGCAGGCCCCTTAAAAGGGTCCGAGTGTGGGTTCGAATCCCACCGGGGGCACCGGCTCCCAGGAGCACCCAAGTGCGGCCCAAGGAGGGCGGCCGAGGGTGTGGGCATGCGATCCCTCCGCCTCTGGTGCACCGCCGCGCTCGGCGTCGCCGCGCTCGCCGCCTGCACCGCCGATCCCGCCGCGCCGGCCGCGCTCGAGGGCGGGCTGGACGTCTCCCTGGACAGCGAGGAGGACGGCGAGCTCCGGCTGGCCGACGCCGTCGCCGTCGCCCCGGACGGCACGGTGGCGGTGCTCGTGCAGGGCGCGGCAGACTCCGGGCTGGTGCAGGTGCGCGACGGCGCGGTGGCCGGCGGCACGCCGCTGGACGAGCACGCCTGGGCGGTGCTGCCGCGACCGGACGGCTCGTTCGTGCTGCCGGTGTCGGAGGACGCGTCCACCGCCTTCGCCGTCGCCGTGGTGCCCCCGGCCGGCCAGGAGGACGAGGTGACCGTCCGGGAGGTGCAGCCGGCGCTGGGTGCCTCCGCGGAGCGTCCGGTGACCGCCGCGATCTCCCCGGACGGGGAGACGCTGTACCTGGCCTTCAGCGGCGGCGTGCGCCGCGGCGAGACCGCGGCCTGGCTGGCCGCGGTCGATCCCGACACCGGCGCGCTGCTCGCCCAGCGGGAGGTCGCGCCGGGCAGCTCCCCGGTCGGCGTGGCCGTCGCCCCCGGTGGGCAGCGCCTGGTGGTGGCCCTGGAGACGGCGGACGGCGGCACCGAGGTGCGGGAGGTCGACGCGGCCACGCTGTCCGACGCCGGCCCGCCCGTCGCCGTCGCCGGAGCTCCGCTGACCGCCCCCGCCGCCGGGCCCGACGGCGCGCTGTACCTGCTGGTCGACCGCGGTGCGGCGACCGGTCCGGAGCTGGTGCGCGTCGGGGGAGGAGGCACCGAGGTGGTCGTGGAGCTGCCGGACGACCCGTACGACGAGGTGCGTGCCCTCGCCGTCGACCCCGGCGGCGACCGGGTGGTCCTGGCCGGGCGGACGGGGGCGGACCGCATGCCGACGGTCACGAGCGTCGACCTCGCCGACGGTGCGGTCGGGGAGCCGGTCGAGCTGGCCGGGTACGGCCTGGCCACGGCGGTCGTGGCCACCGGGGACGAGGTGCTGGTCGCCGGCACCGGGGACGACACCGCCGGCACCGCCCGTGCCGTCCTGTGGAGCCTGTCGTGAGCGCCCGCCGCGCCGCCGTCGTCCTGGCCGCCGGTCTGCTGGCCGCCGGGTGCTCCGGCACCGCCCTCCCGGCCCCGGACGAGCGTGGCGCCCCGCGCGCGGTCGACGTGGGCATCCCGGCGCAGCCGGGACAGGGCGGCAGCCTCGAGTACGCCACCGACCTGCAGTTCGCCGGCGACGGCAGCTGGGTGGTGCTCGTGGGCGACGCGTCGGAGTCCGGGGTGGTGCGGGTGCGCGACGGCGAGGTCGTCTCCCGCAGCTACCTGACCGCCGACGCCGCCGCGGCCCTGCCGCGCGACGACGGCTCGGTGGCGGTCCTGGCGCTGCGCGAGGCCGATCCGGTGCTGCGCGTCGCCCTGGTGCCGCCCGGCGGCGACGCCGACGCGGTCGACCCCGTGGCCACCCGTCCCACCGACCCCCCGGTGCCGGTCCTGCACCCCTGGGACGTGTCCGCCGTCCTGGCGCCGGACGGCGAGCACCTGCTGGCGCTGGTCGAGGGCTCGGACGGCCCGCCGGCGCTCGTGCGGATCGACCCGGCCACCGGCGCCGTCGACGGCCGGGTCGCGCTTCCGACCGCGGCGGACTCGTCGGCCGTCGACCTGTTCGCCACGCCGGACGGCGAGGAGCTGGTCGTGGTGCTGGCGGCGGCCGGCGGTCGCACCGAGGTGTTCCGGCTGGCCGCCGACCGGCCCGCCGTCCCGGCGGCACCGGTCGTCCTGGACGGGGCGCCGGTCCTGACGACGCTCGCCGACGACGGCGCGCTGTACCTGCTGCTCGACCGCGACGCCGTCGAGCTGCACGTCCTGACCCCGGAGGGCACGGAGTCCCGGGCGCTGGCCGAGCTGCCGGTCGACGACTTCGACCTGCTGCCCAACCTGGACCTCGAGGGCCTGGCCGTCGACGCCGCGGGCGGGCAGGCGTTCGTGGTCGGCGGAGCGGGGGAGGACAGCGACGTCTCCGAGCCGCTGCTGCTGACCGTCGACCTGGCCACCGGCGAGCTCGCCGAGCCGGAGTACCTGGCCGAGCGCGGGCACGCCGCGACCGCGGTCCCCGTGGACGGCGCGCTGCTGGTGACCGGCTACGTGGCCGACGAGAGCCTGGCTCCCACCGCCGTGGTGTGGACCCACGCGCTGCCCTGACCCCTCCCGCCCCACCCGCGCGAGGGAACGTCGCCGCCCAGGAACGCGCAGGGCCCTTCCGGCGTTGACCTGGACGAGTGGGGTGCAGGACCGTAGACCCCACGGACCGCCAGTCACCTCGAGGAGATGACGATGCCCAGCCACAACCCGGTCTTCGGCCGGGGCTTCGCCAACGCTGCTGCCGGCCCGCAGCAGCAGTACGGCGCCTACGGAGCCGCCCCCCAGTACGGGGCTCCCTCGCCGTACGGCGCCCCGACGCAGGACCCGTACGCCGCTCCGGCGCCGTACGCGCGCACCACCACCCGCTACATGACGATGGACGACGTCGTCCAGAAGACGGGCCTGTCGTTCCTCGTCACCGTCCTCTCGGCCGCCGTCACCTGGGCGGTGCTCCCGCAGGAGCTGGCCTGGGGCCTGGCGATGCCCGCGGTGCTGATCGCGCTGGTGCTCGGCCTGGTGATCGCGTTCAAGCAGGTCGCCAACGCCGGTGCCACCCTCGCCTACGGCGCCCTCTACGGCATCGCGCTGGGTGCGATCAGCGAGGCCTTCAACTCGGTCTACCCCGGCATCGTGATGCAGGCGCTGGTGGGCACCTTCGGTGTCTTCGCCGGCATGCTGATCGTCTACAAGACCGGCGCCATCCGGGTCACCCCGAAGCTGACCCGCTGGGTCGTCGGCGCGATGTTCGGTGTCCTGGCCCTGGTGCTGGTCAACTTCGTCGTCGGCATCTTCGCCGGCGGTGACCCGCTGGGCATCCGCTCCGGTGGCCCCATCGCCATCCTGTTCAGCCTGGTCGTGATCGGCATCGCGGCGTTCTCGCTGCTGCTCGACTTCGACATGGCCGACGAGGCCATCCGCCGCGGTGCCCCGGCGAAGTTCGCCTGGTACGTCGCCTTCGGCCTGCTCGTCACGGTCATCTGGCTGTACCTGGAGATCCTGCGGCTGCTGTCGTACCTCCAGAGCGACTGATCGAGGACCCCGCTGCCCCCACGCCTCGCACGCTCGGCGCGGGCTCCTGCAGCGGGGCCGAGAGAGCCAGTGGCCCGGTCCCCTTACGGGGGCCGGGCCACTGTGCGTCGTGGGGGCGCTCGCTCAGGACAGGCGCTCGAGGACCATCGCCATGCCCATGCCGCCGCCGACGCACATGGTCTCCAGGCCGAAGGTCTTGTCCTTGGTCTGGAGGCCGTTGATCAGCGTCCCGGTGATGCGGGCGCCGGTCATGCCGAACGGGTGGCCCACGGCGATGGCGCCGCCGTGCACGTTGAGCTTGTCGATGTCGATGTCCAGGTCGCGGTAGCTCGGGATGACCTGGGCGGCGAACGCCTCGTTGATCTCGACGAGGTCGATGTCGCCGATCGTCATGCCGGCCCGCTGCAGGGCCAGCTTCGAGGCGTCGACCGGGCCGTAGCCCATGATCTCCGGCGACAGGCCGGTGACCGCCGTGGAGACGATGCGGGCCAGCGGGGTCAGCCCCAGCTCCCGGGCCCTGGTGTCGCTCATGACGACCACCGCGGCGGCGCCGTCGTTGAGCGGGCAGGCGTTGCCGGCGGTCACCCGGCCGTCGGGGCGGAACACCGGCTTGAGGCCGGAGATGCCCTCGAGGGTGGTGCCCGGCCGGGGGCCGTCGTCGGTGCTGACGACGGTGCCGTCGGGCGTGGTCACCGGCGTGATCTCGCGGGCCCAGAACCCGTCGGCGATCGCCTGCTCGGCGAGGTTCTGGCTCCGGACGGCGAACTCGTCCATCTCCTGCCGGGAGACGTCCTTGATCAGCGCCAGGTTCTCCGCCGTCTGCCCCATCGCGATGTAGATGTCGGGGATCTCCCCGTTGTCGCGCGGATCGGTCCAGGTCTCCGCGCCGCTCTCGGCGGTCTTGGCCACGCGGGCCTGGGCGTCGGCGAAGACGGGGTTGTGGGTGTCGGGCAGCGAGTCGCTGTTGCCCTTCGTGAAGCGGGAGACCATCTCCACGCCGGCGGAGATGAAGACGTCGCCCTCACCGGCCTTGATGGCGTGCATCGCCATGCGGGTCGTCTGCAGCGACGAGGAGCAGTACCGGGTGATCGTGGTGCCCGGCAGGTGGTCCATGCCCAGCAGCACGCTGACGACGCGGCCCATGTTGTGGCCCTGCTCCCCGCCGGGGAGGCCGCAGCCGAGGATCAGGTCGTCGATGTCGGTGGGGTCGAGCGCGGGCACCTTGTCCAGTGCCGCCCGCACGATGGTGGCGGTCAGGTCGTCGGGCCGGAGGTCCTTCAGCGACCCCTTGAACGCGCGGCCGATGGGCGAGCGCGCGGTCGCGACGATGACGGCTTCGGGCATGGGGTCCTCCACGGCGAGGGGGTGCGGTCACCGCGAAACTACCCCCGAGTAGCTACGCGGGCGCCGACGACTCCGGAGGGCCGGGTCAGCGGACCGCCGGCTCCTCCGGCTGCTTCTCCAGCGCCGCCTCGTCGGCCGAGGGCATCTCCGGCGGGCGGGTGCGGCGCAGCAGCGCCCACGGCCCCCGCGGACCGGTGTCCGACCCGCGCACCTCGGTCGCCTGCACCACGGTGCCGGTGCGGCCGGCCGCCTTGGCCGCGGCCTCGGCGACCGGGCGGACGGAGTCGCGGCGCAGCCCGCGCCGGCCCGCGCCGGCGGGCCAGACACCGAGGGCGTCGGCCAGCGGCGGCAGCAGGACGGCGGCCGCGGCGGCGTAGCCGTGCGCGCTCGGGTGGAACTCGTCGACGCTGAACAGCGCCTTGTCGCGGGCGAAGGACGGCCCCAGGATCGAGCCGAGGGAGACCGTCCGGCCGCCCTCGGCGACGACCGCGACGGTCTGCGCCGCGGCCATCTGCCGGCTCCAGCGCCGGGCCAGCAGCCGCAGCGGCTGGCCGATCGGGCGGATCGTGCCCAGGTCGGGGCAGGTGCCGACGACGACCTCGGCGCCGATCGCCCGCAGCCGCCGGACGGCGTCGGCCTGGTGGCGCACCGACACCGCGGGCTTGGTGCGGGTGGTGACGTCGTTCGCGCCGATCATGATCACCACGGCGTCGGGCTTCTCCAGCAGCGCCTGGTCGACCTGCTCGTCGAGGTCGACGGACTCCGCGCCGGAGACCGCCAGGCGGACCAGCCGGACGGGCCGCTCGGCGAGCTCGGCCAGCGCCGCGGCGAGCAGGACGCCGGGGGTCTCGGCGGCGCGCTCGACGCCGAGGCCGACCCCGGTGGAGTCGCCGAGGACGGCGAGCACGATCGGCTTGCCCCGCCCGCGGCCGTAGACGCCGTCGCCCGAGGGCGGGGGCTGCTTCGCCGTCCGCGCCGCCACCTTGCGGCGCGCCGCGCGGGCCTCACCCCGCAGCAGCGCCACCAGGCCGGCCAGCGTCAGCCCGACCCCTCCGCCGGCGTAGGCGACGCCCGTGGCCAGCCGCCGTGCCGTGCTCGTGCCAGTCACCGCCGCCCCCGCATGCTCTCGTGGTGCAACCTTCCTGCCCAGGCAGGCTAGCTGGCCCCTACGGTTCCTCCGTGCCACTCTCCCCCAGTGGGGTCACCCCCGCCGGAACGGCGGATGAACGCTCCCGGCTCATCGTCGAGGTGCTGGTCGAGGCCTTCGCCGACCTCATGGCCGCCGATCCCGACGCCTTCCGCACCAAGTTCCGGAAGATGGCCGCCGACCCGTTCGCCTTCTACCGCGGCAGCGCCTGCCTGTTCTACGCCGACATGGCCGGCCTCGACGACCGGTGGTGCGACGAGCGCACCAGCCGGGTGTGGATCCAGGGCGACCTGCACGCGGCGAACTTCGGCACCTACATGGACGGCGCCGGGCGGATCGTCTTCGACGTCAACGACTTCGACGAGGCCTACCTGGGCCACCTCAGCTGGGACCTGCGCCGCTTCGTCGCCAGCTTCGCCCTCCTGGCCTGGCGCAAGGCGCTCGGCGACGACGTCATCGGCGACCTGCTGGCCACCTACCTCACCGCCTACCTGGACCAGGTGCAGGCCTTCACCCGCTCCGACGACGACCGCTCGTTCGCCCTGACCCGCGAGAACACCGAGGGCGCCGTCCGGGAGGCCATCCTGCAGAGCACGGCCCGCACGCGGGCGTCGCTGCTGGACCGGCTGACCGTCGTCGAGGGCTACCAGCGGCGCTTCGCCGACGGCGGCCGGGCCCGCCGGCTGGACGACGCCGAGCGCGACCGCGTGCTGGCCGCGGTGGAGGAGTACCGGCACACCGTCGTCCCGCCGCGCCGCCGGCGGGACGTCGCCTACGACGTCAAGGACGTCATCGGCACCGGCGGGTTCGGCATCGGCAGCGCCGGGCTGCCCGCCTACACCGTGCTGCTGGAGGGCTACGACCAGGCGCTGGAGAACGACGTCGTCCTCTCGATCAAGCAGGGCAACGTCGCCGCACCCAGCCGGATCGTCCGCGACGACGCCGTCCGCGCGGCCTTCCGCCACGAGGGGCACCGGACGGCGGTCAGCCAGCGGGCGCTGCAGGCCAACGCCTCCCAGTTCCTCGGCCACACCGAGATCGACGGGGTCGGGTTCGTCGTCGCCGAGCTCTCGCCCTACGAGGTGGACCTGGAGTGGGAGGAGCTGACCGAGCCCGACCAGATCGCTCCGGTGCTCGCCCAGCTGGGGCGCGCCACGGCGAAGATGCACTGCGTCGGCGACGCCGACAGCGACCACGAGCTGGTCCCGTTCCAGGCGGAGGAGGCGGTGACCGACCTCGTCGGCGGTCGCCGTGAGGAGTTCGTGGCCGACCTGGTCGACTTCGCGCACGGCTACGCGCGGCGGGCGCAGGAGGACCACCGGCTGTTCGTGGAGGCCTTCCGCGCCGGAGCCATCCCGGGGATCAGTTCCAGCGGGGCGCACCCGCTCCCGCCGCGGGGCTGACGCCGCCGGGGCGGGCGGGCCCGGCTCAGCGGGCCCGCCGCCCCCGGCGGGCGCGGAGGTAGTCGGCGACGACGTACTCGCCCAGCCGGTCGCTGTCCGGGGTGAACACCCGGCCACCGGCCCGCTGGGTGATGTCGTGCACGAACTGCACCAGGCCCGGCTCCGGATCGAGCGCGAAGACGTTCATGGTCGCGCCGGAGCGGGCCACCCGTTCCACCTCGGCCACGGTGCGCGCGATCGTCTCCGGCATCGGCGGCCAGCAGAAGAACGGCGTCCCGTCGTCCTCCAGGTGCGCGGTCGGCTCGCCGTCGGTGACCACGAGGACCACCGGCTCGGCGTCGCGGTGCCGGGCCAGGAAGCGCCGGGCCAGGATCAGCCCGTGCTGCAGGTTGGTGCCCTGCAGCGTGTCCACCGACAGCTCGGCGAGCGTCTCCGGCCGCAGCACCTGCGCGGTCGAGGAGAAGCCGATGATCTGGATCGCGTCCTGCGGGAAGCGGGTGGTCACCAGCGAGTGCAGGGCCATCGCCGTCGACTTCGCCGCACCCCACGTGCCGCGCAGCGCCATGGAGTAGGAGAGGTCGACCAGCAGCGCGACCGCGGCCCCGGTGCGGCGCTCGGTCTCGACGACCTCGAAGTCCTCGACCGCGATCCGCACCCGGCGCTCGGCCTCGCCCCGCGGCTCGCCGGCGGTACGCAGCACCGCGTTGCGCACCGTGCGGACGACGTCCAGCGGCTGCTCGTCGCCGAACCGCCACTCCCGCGAGGCGCCGGTCAGCTCCCCGGCGGCGCCGGCGTCGGCGACGTCGTGCTCCCCGCGGCCGGTGGACGCCAGCTGGGCGAACACCCGGCGCAGCGCCGTGGCGCCCAGCCGGCGCACCGCCTTGGGGGAGAGCTCCAGCTTCCCCTCGCTGCGGTTGAGGTAGCCCTGCCGCTCCAGCTCCCGCTCGAGCTGGCGCAGCGCCGCCAGGTCGTCGACCGCCGGCCGGCCCAGCGCCCGCTCGAGCAGCTCCTCGTCGACGTCGGCCAGCGAGGCGCCGGCGTAGCCCTGGGAGAGCTGGTTGGACAGCGCCTCCAGGTCGGCCAGCTCGGCGACCGCGGTGGTGGCGTCGCCCATGCCGAGGGCCTGCTGGCCGTCGGGCACCTGCCCGCGCTGCCCCCACGGCAGGTCGGGACGGGCCTGGCGCAGCGCGTCCTGCAGGTGCGCCATCTCGCTGGCCAGCCCCATGTCCTGCATGGTCTGGGCCATGAGGTCGGCCAGCTCGGCCCGCTGCTCGGGGGAGAGGCCGGCCATCATGCGCTCCTGCGCGGCCGCCCGGCGGGCGAGGGAGTCGATCAGCTCCTCGACCGACTGCGGGTCGTCGGGGAAGAACTGGCCGTGCTCGTCCATGAACTGCGCGAACTGCTCGTCGGTGTCCTCGCCGCGGTTGTGCGCGTCGATGAGCTGCGACAGGTCGGCCACCATGTCCTTGACCGCCTGCATGTCCTCGGGGCCGGCGTTCTCCAGCGCCTGCTTCATCGAGGCGAAGGAGCTGTCGAGCACCTCCCGGCGCAGCAGGTCCTGGATCTGGTCGTAGGCCTGCTGGGCCTCCGCCGAGCGCCACGGGTAGTCCTTGAGCTGGCGGACGGCGCCCGCGGTGTCCTGCGGCAGGGCGTCGAGCTCGGCCTCGGCCAGCCGCGCGCCGTCGTCGGGGTCGGGGAACAGCTCCCGGCGCTCGGCGTCCAGCGCGCGGTCCAGCAGCTCGCGCACCTCCTGCAGCGTGCCGTCCATGCGCCCGGCGGTGCGGGCCTGGCGCAGCCGGTCGCGCACCGACCGGCGCAGCTCGTCCAGCCCGCGCCGGCCGTCCAGCCCCCGGCGGAGCAGCTCGCGCAGCGCCTCGCGCACGCCGCTGCCGGCGAGGACCGAGTCGCCGAGCTCGTCGACGGCCTCACCCAGGTCGTAGGGCGGCGCCAGCGGGTCGGGCCCGCCCCGCCAGCGCCCGTACCGGTAGCCCTTCCCGGGCCGGCGCACCACGGTCAGGCCCCGTACACCGTGCGGGCGCCGTCGGTGTCCTTGGCCAGCCGCCGGGTCAGGTAGAGGCCCTCGAGGGCGAACTCCACCGCGGCGGCGGCCTGCTCGGCCGACTGCTCGCCCTCGGGCACGCCGAGCCGCCCCAGCAGCTCGGCCAGCCGGGGGATGGTGCCCAGCTGGCCCAGCAGCGCGGCGGCCGGCACCAGCTCGCCGGACTCGACGGTCTCCCCGCCGGTGAAGTGCTCCTGCAGCCCGGTGAGGTCCAGCCCGGCGCAGCGGGCGCGGAAGGTCTGCGCGGTCGCCTGCCGCAGCAGGTGCTCGAGCACCTCCAGCTCGCGGTCGTCGTCCGGGTCGCTGCCGGCGTCGGCGAACTCGACCTTGCCGCGGCTGGCCGGGACGACGCACGGCAGGTCGACGACGCGGGCGACCGGCCGGGTCTCGCCGGCCACCGCCGCGCGGCGGACGGCGGAGGCGGCCACGGTCTCCAGCGCCGCGATGGCGAACCGGGCGCTGACCCCGGAGCGCTGGTCGACGTGGCTGGACTCGCGGACCAGCCGGGTGAACCGGGCGACGATCTCGACCAGGTGCTCGGGGACGACGGGGCTGTCGAGGGTCGAGCGGTCCTCGGGGGCGCCCAGGCCGCTGGTGTGCGCCTCCTGGTGCAGCAGCCGGATCTCGTCGGCCAGCTCGATCGGGTAGTGCGTGCGCACCTCGGTGCCGAACCGGTCCTTGAGCGGGGTGATGATCCGGCCGCGGTTGGTGTAGTCCTCGGGGTTGGCGCTGGCCACGAGCAGCAGGTCCAGCGGCAGCCGCACGCGGTAGCCGCGGATCTGGATGTCGCGCTCCTCCAGCACGTTGAGCAGCGCGACCTGGATGCGCTCGGCGAGGTCGGGCAGCTCGTTGACGCTGAAGATGCCGCGGTTGGTGCGCGGCACCAGGCCGTAGTGCACCGTCTCCGGATCGCCCAGCGTGCGGCCCTCCGCCACCTTGATCGGGTCGACGTCACCGATCAGGTCGCCGACGCTGGTGTCGGGGGTCGCCAGCTTCTCGCCGAAGCGCTCGCTGCGGTGCAGCCAGCCGACCGGGGTGGCGTCGCCGTGCTCGGCGATCTGCCGGTGGGCCCACACGCTGATCGGGTGCAGCGGGTGCTCGTTGAGCTCGCTGCCCACGAGCACCGGCGTCCACTCGTCGAGCAGGCCCACCAGGGTGCGGATCAGGCGGGTCTTGCCCTGCCCGCGCTCGCCGAGGAGGACCAGGTCGTGGCCGGCGAGCAGCGCGCGCTCGACCTCGGGGACGACGGTGTCGTCGAAGCCGACGATGCCGGGGAGGGAGGGCTCGCCGGCGCCGAGACGGGCGAGCAGGTTGGCGCGGATCTCGGCCTTGACCGGCCGGAAGGCGGCCCCGCTGGCGCGGAGCTCGCCGAGAGTGGTGGGGGCAGGGGGCGCGGGTGCCTGGGCGGCGGGGTCCGTCACCTCGCCAAAGGTACGACGACTGACGCCCTGGTGGGACCCCGTCGCCGGACGGCGGGACCGCCGCCGCCGCGATGAGTTCCGCGGACCCCGGCGGTCCACCCCTCCGGGGCCGCGCACCGGCGCGCCCGGCAGACGAGAGGACGGACGACGTGCGCGTGCCACGACCGCTCGGGGGAGTGGGAAAACCGGTCGGGAAGTGTCGCTACCCAGGCCTAGCGTGCCGGTCATGAGCGACGCCATCGTCGTCGAGGGTCTGGTCAAGCGCTTCGGCGCCAACACCGCACTGGCCGGGGTCGACCTCACGGTCCCCGAGGGCTGCGTGCTGGGCCTGCTCGGGCCCAACGGTGCCGGCAAGACCACCGTCGTCCGCATCCTGACCACGCTGCTGCGCGCCGACGAGGGCCGGGCGGAGGTGGTGGGGCTCGACGTCGTGCGCGACGCGGCGGCGGTGCGCGCGGCGATCGGGCTGACCGGCCAGTACGCCGCGGTCGACGAATACCTCACCGGCTCGGAGAACCTGGAGATGGTCGGCCGGCTCTACCGGCTGGGCAGGCGCGAGGCCCGGGCGCGCGCGGCGGAGCTGCTCGAGCGGTTCGACCTGACCGGCGCCGCCGGGCGCCCGGCGAAGACCTACTCCGGCGGCATGCGCCGGCGGCTGGACATCGCCGCCTCGCTCATCGCCCGTCCCCGCGTGCTCTTCCTCGACGAGCCGACCACCGGCCTGGACCCGCGCAGCCGGCTGGGCATGTGGGAGTTCATCGCCGACCTCGCCGGCGGCGGGACGACGATCCTGCTCACCACCCAGTACCTGGAGGAGGCCGACCGGCTGGCCGACCGCATGGTCGTCATCGACCGCGGCCAGGTCATCGCCCGCGGCACCGCCGACGAGCTCAAGGCGCAGGTCGGCGGGCAGCGGCTGGAGCTGACCGTCGGCCGCGCCGAGCACGTGCCCGAGGTGGTCCGCCGGCTCACCCCGCTGGCCGCCGGCGAGCCGCAGGTCGACGAGCAGACCCGCACGGTCTCCCTGCCGGTCAGCGGCGGCACCGAGTCGCTGGCCGCCGCGCTGGCGGCGCTGGAGGGCAGCAGGGTCGAGGTGCTCGACGTCGGCCTGCGCCGGCCCGACCTCGACGACGTCTTCCTCAGCCTGACCGGCCACGCCGCCGAGGACGTCGAGCGCGAGGCCGCCGGCAGCGAACCGGAACCCGCCGCGGTGTCGGGAGGTGCGCGATGAGCGCTCTGGGCATGGCCGTCGCCGACGGCCTGACGATCACCCGCCGGAACCTGATCAAGGTCAAGCGGGTGCCCGACCTGATCGTGTTCGCCACGCTCTCGCCGATCATGTTCGTGCTGCTGTTCCGCTACGTGTTCGGCGGCGCGATCGACGTGCCGGGCGACCTGAACTACGCGGAGTTCCTGCTGCCCGGGATCTTCGCGCAGACGGTGGTGTTCGGGTCGACGATCACCGGCGCGAGCATCGCCGACGACCTGCAGAAGGGGCTGATCGACCGGTTCCGCTCGCTGCCGATGGCGCCGTCGGCGGTGCTGGTCGGGCGCACCGTGGCCGACCTGGCGCTGAACGCGCTGTCGATCGTGGTGATGGCCCTGACCGGGTTGGCGGTGGGCTGGCGGATCCACACCTCGGTGGGAGAGGCGCTGCTGGGCTTCGTCGTCCTGCTGGTGTTCGCCTACGCCGTCTCGTGGCTGATGGCGCTGGTCGGCCTGCTCGTGCGCACGCCGGAGGTGGTCAACAACGCCAGCTTCATCGTGATCTTCCCGCTGACGTTCATCGCGAACACCTTCGTGCCGCTGGAGACCTTCCCGTCGGTGCTGCGCACCTTCGCCGAGTGGAACCCGGTGTCGGCGGTGGTCCAGGCCGCCCGCGACCTGTTCGGCAACACCGTGCCGGGGCTGCCCGCGCCCGACGCGTGGTCGCTGCAGAACCCGGTGGCGTACTCGCTGATCTGGGCGGCGGTCATCGTCGCGGTGTTCGTGCCGCTGGCGGTGCGGACGTACCAGCGCACTGCCAGCCGCTGAGGTCCGGGCGGTCCGCGGTACCTGTTCTCGTGCGTCCTCGTGCTCTGCCCCCACCGGTGGGCAGAGCACGAGGACGGGCAGGGGAGGTACGCGCCCGTCCTCGCCGGGAGGAGTGGGGGGCCTCCGCGAGGAGCGGCGGGGTGGGCTCCTCGGTGGCCGGGGACGGCACCTGGCCGCGGTGCGGTCCGGAGGACCGCGATGTGATGCCGCAGGATGGATGGCGATGAGCGCCGACACCGCCCCCGCCGCCCCGTCCTCGGACAACCCGCTGCTGGCCCCCTCGCCGCTGCCGTTCGGGCTGCCGCCGTTCGCCGACATCTCGCTCGAGCACATCCGCGAGGCCGTCCTCGCCGGAATGGCCGAGCAGCGCGCGGAGGTCGCCGCGATCACCGGCTCGGCGGAGCCGCCGACGTTCGAGAACACCGTGGTGGCCCTCGAGCGCTCCGGCCGGCTGCTGCGCCGGGCCGAGGCGGTCTTCGGCAACCTCGCCTCCTCGCTGTCCACGCCCCGGCTGCGGGAGATCGAGCGCGAGCTCGCGCCGCTGGAGGCCGCGCACGCCGACGCGCTGCGGCTGGACCCGGAGCTGTTCGCCCGGATCGACGCGGTGCACGCCGGGCGCGCCGACGCCGGCCTGGACGCCGAGGCGCTGCGCCTGGTCGAGCGCTACCACCTGGACTTCGTGCTCTCCGGCGCGCGGCTCGACGAGGCCGGCCGCGCCCGGCTGACCGAGCTCAACCGCGAGCTCTCCGAGCTGTCCACCACCTTCGGGCAGAACCTGCAGGCGGCCACCGAGGCCGCCGCCGTCGAGGTGCAGGACGCCGCCGACCTCGACGGGCTCAGCCCCGAGGAGATCGCCGGAGCCGCCGGTGCCGCCGCCGATCGCGGTCGCTCCGGCCACCTGCTGCCCCTGCTGCTGCCCACCGGTCAGCCGGTGCTGGCCAAGCTGCGCAACCGGGAGCTGCGGCGACGGGTGTTCGAGGCGTCGGTGGGCCGGGCGTCGGCCGGCGAGCACGACAACGGCCCGGTCGCCGCCCGGATCGCCCGGCTGCGTGCCGAGCGGGCGCGGCTGCTGGGCTTCGACACCCACGCCGACCTCGTCCTCGCCGACCAGACCGCCGGCAGCACCGCGGCGGTCGACGCCATGCTCGCCTCGATGGTCGGCCCGTCGGTGGCCAACGCCGACGCCGAGGCCCAGGCGCTGGCCGAGGTCGCCGCCCGCGACGGGGTGACCGACCTCGCCGCCTGGGACTGGGCCTACTACAGCGAGCTGGTGCGGGCGGAGCGCTACAGCGTCGACACCACCGCCCTGCGCCCGTGGTTCGAGCTCGACCGGGTGCTCGTCGACGGCGTCTTCCGCGCCGCCGAACTGCTCTACGGCTACCGGTTCACCCCCCGTCCGGAGCTGGCCGGCTACCACCCCGACGTTCGGGTGTGGGAGGTCGGCGACGCCGACGGCGCGACCGTGGGGCTCTACCTGGGCGACTACCTCGCCCGCGAGGGCAAGCGCGGCGGTGCGTGGATGAGCTCGTTCGTCACGCAGTCGCGGCTGCTGGGCACCCAGCCGGTGGTGGTCAACAACCTCAACATCACCCGCGGGGCGGAGGGCCGGCCGACGCTGCTCACCCTCGACGAGGTCAACACGCTGTTCCACGAGTTCGGGCACGCGCTGCACGGGCTGTCGTCCGCGGTGACCTATCCGCGGTTCGCCGGCACCGCCGTCCCGCGGGACTTCGTCGAGTTCCCCAGCCAGGTCAACGAGATGTGGGCGCTGTGGCCGGAGGTGCTCGCGCACTACGCCCGGCACGTGGAGACCGGGGAGCCGCTGCCGGCCGCCGTCGTCGAGGCGATCGACGCCGCGGCGCTGTGGGGCGAGGGCTTCGCCACGCTGGAGTACCTGGCCGCCACGCTGCTGGACCAGGCCTGGCACCGGATCACCCCGGACACGGAGATCGGCGACCCCGCCGAGTTCGAGCGCCGGGCGCTGGAGCAGGCCGGCGTCGCCCACCCACTGGTGCCGCCGCGCTACCGGACGACGTACTTCCAGCACGTCTTCGCCGGCGGGTACTCGGCCGGCTACTACAGCTACATCTGGTCCGAGGTGCTCGACGCCGACACCGTCGAGTGGTTCAAGGAGAACGGCGGGCTGCGGCGGGAGAACGGCGACGTCTTCCGCGGCCGGCTGCTCGCCGTCGGCGGGTCGGTCGACCCGCTCGAGGCGTTCCGCGCCGTCCGCGGCCGGGACGCCGACCCCGCGCCGCTGCTGCGCCGCCGGGGCCTGGCCGCCTAGGCGGGTGGAGTGCCGCGGGGGGGGGGGGGGGGGGGGGGGGGGGGGGGGGGCGGGGGGGGGGGGGGGCCCCCCCCCCCCCCGGCCCCCCCCCCCCCCTGCGACGCCCGCGGCGGGGGCGGG